>JAVZUI010000004.1:0-77809 GCA_038879095.1 Pyrobaculum sp.
TAAGCGTACATGCCATCCACGGACGCGCCATTCCGTACGCCATGGGGATTAAGATGGCTAACCCGTCGCTGGAGGTGGTGGTGGTGGGCGGCGACGGCGACTTGATGGCCATAGGAGGAAACCACCTACTCCACATGGGGAGGCGCAACATTGACATGACGGTGATTTTGATGGACAACAGCGTATACGGCTTGACGAGGGGACAAGCCGGTCCCACCCTCCCGGCGGGTCTTAAAGTCAAGGCGATTCCCAAGGCAAACCCCCAGTCTGAAATAAACCCGCTCCTCTTGGCGCTGACGGCGGGCTTTACGTTTATTGCAAGAGGTTACTCCTACGACATTAAGTACACCACTAAGCTGATAGTAGAGGCGATTAGGCACAAGGGCTCTGCCTTTGTCCAAATCTACAGCCCCTGCGTCACCTACAACAACATTATGACGAGGGAGTGGTACGAGAAGAGAGTTTACAAGTTAGAAGAGGCAGACCCAACGTGGGACCCCGTGGTCCACGACGAGAAGGAGGTAGACCTGAAAATTAGGAAGGCCCTAGACAAAATCGTCGAGAGGGATAAGTTGCCTCTCGGAATCTTTTACAAAAACGAGCTGGTGCCCACCTTCGAAGAGCGCTACGAAGCCCTCTACGACCCCTACTACAGGAAGATGCCGCCGGCGCTCCAGCCCATAGAAAGAGAAGGGAGACCCGTGGTAGACATAGAGAAGTTGTTGGCAGACAGGCTGTTGTAAAGCCCAGCTCCTAATGCTGTCTCTCTTCGCCTTCATTCTCGCAGTTTTGTTAGTAATTGGGGGGACGTTGACAAAGCGCCTAGACGTCGCCGTTTCCCTTCCTCTCGCCGCCGTCCTCTACGGCGTCTTGTCGATGGGGTCCTCTGTGGCTCGCGCCACTGTAGACGCCTTGAACTACTCGATGTTTGAGGTGATTACAGCCCTCGTGTTGGCCATGGCCCTTGGCTATTTAATGCGGTCTCGGAGAGAGGCGCTGGCCAGCGGGCTGACTTCCGTGGGGCCGAGATTCGCCGCGTTTGCAATACCGGCGGCTATCGGACTACTGCCAATGCCTGGAGGCGCCTACATCTCCGCAGTGGTGGCAGACCCGCTTTACAACAAGATGGGGCTAAAAAGCCACGAGAAGACGTTTTTAAACTACTGGATGCGCCACATTTGGATACCGGTGTGGCCGCTTTTCCAAGGGGTGTTAATAACATCGGCGGTGCTTTCAGAGCCTGTGTCTAGAGTAATTTCCTGGTCCTGGCCAGCGAGCCTGGCGGCGGTTGTGGGCGGTGTCGCGGTGGCTACTCCTCTGGTCAGGAAAATAGAGACGCGTGGGAGGGCTAGGGATTTAATAGAGCTGTGGCCCCTCGCCCTTGTCGCCGCCCTCTCGGCCGTGTTTCACATATACCTCGCAGTGGCGGCCGCCCTGTTGCTATACATAGCGGTATATAGAGTCGGCGCGGCGGATTTAGCCGCGGCGTTTCGCTATGCCTTGTCCCCCCGTATTATGGCCATAATAGTGTCCTCGCTTGTGTTTTCGCAGTACATAAAAGAAAGCGGCCTCGGCGAATTCCTAGCCTCTAACCTAGGCGGAGCCGCCGTAATGGCCGCCTTTTTAGTGCCGTTTCTAATCGGCCTTGCCACCGGAGTGGAGTTCACCTTCGCAGCCCTCGCCTTCCCGCCGCTGAGCCCGTTGCTCCACGGCCACCTACTCGCAGTGGCGTTCCTAGGCGGGTTCTTGGGAGTCATGCTCAGCCCCGCCCACAGTTGCTTCGTCTTAACCGTAGACTACTACAGGGCAGACACAAGCAGAGTATACGCACTACTAATAAGAGCAGCCCTACTCGCAGTCGTGGCGGCAATACCGCTATACATCCTGTTTTAAACGAAAATCAGAAACCGGCCCTCTTCACACATCCGTCCTCACGCGCCTCGTCACATGTCTCCACAAGGATACGTTTATAAGACTTCAGCCGACGCCTCAATTGGCACAAAGCCGAAAAAGGTTTAGTCGTGTTGCGCCGCCTCTACTTTTTGTCCCTTTACCACAGCCTCTATGTATTTCTTCCTCTCTTTTTCGTACTGGTCTGCTGGGTACGCCTTGACTTTTGACAAGATCTTTGGAAGCGCCGTGTACTCCATTTCTTCAGGCGGGAGTCTGTGCGGCTGGAACGGGCCCATCTTTCTTATATAGTCTGCGATCTGCGCCGCCATTTGCCTCGTGTAGTCGAACGCCGGGTCGTCGAATAGGTCTACCCCGCCTTCTAGGTAGCCTTCGTGTAGTTGGAAGCCTAAGGCGCCTACCTTAGGCGGCCCGTCGAAGCGCGTCATCTTGGCGCCTATGGCGACCCTCTTTTCCGGGTCTACTGACACGAACCGGGCCGGCATGAGAGGCCCGGCGTGGCTCCCCCTCATCCACCCATGGACTAGGTGCGGGTATGCAAACGCTTCTAATATCTCGCCGACTGCAGGTAGCCCCGACTGGGCGCGCACCATCATTACCGGGTCGTCTTTCCCTACGTAGCGCCCTGCTATTAAGGAGAGCCTCTCGACGCTGTTCGCAGCCGCCGGGGCCCCGTCCGCTCTTCTAAACACCTTTCTTATTATGTACCTCCCAGTGGTGCCTATTAAGCCCAGCAGGGAGTAGGAGTCTTCCGGGGTCTTCAAGACGTATACCTTGTGTTCCACTACGTCTAGGACTTCGAATATGAAGCCTTCGTGCATTGAGGGGTCTATTACCAGACCCGCCGTGTTGAAGGGGTCCGCGAACATTTTGTACAGGGGCAGATTGAACGCTCCAGGCTCGGTCTTGTCTGCGGCGAATACTATCAAAGGCTCGCTGGGTCTCTCTTCAAACTCCATCTCGGCAACTTGAGGCCCCAGCCCTCTTATGTTTCCAGAGAAGGCGTCTTTAAGCAAGTCCTGCCCGGCGCCGTATAGCTTATACCTCTTCGCCACCTGCTCAGTTACTTCTTTAAAAGTCTCCCATGCCAGTCCGTGGATGTCTGAGTTGTCTTCTCCTTTTGTATGCGTCATTAGTAGCGATATGTCGTCTCCTACGTTGTAGACAAAGTAGTCTATTATCAACCCCTTCCTCTGCGCCTCTTTTAACTTGGCCGCCGCGTATTCTAACATTTTTGGGTGCACATGCGCATGGCCTGGGAAGCCGCCCACGTCGGCTTTTATTATGGAGACGGTGACCTTCATTGATAAGGGGGATTTAATTTCTTTAAATAGTTTACTTATTATGGACTTCTTAATTGACTATGTCGAGATTACTGGAGTATACTCAAAAATAGTAGAGTTTTATAAAAAAGTCACTCTAGAAAGTATTATATATAGATTTCTCCACCCAGTGGGGGATATTACATATATGTATAAGTACCTCTGGGGGCGGGGTTGTCGTAGTTTTCTAATCTACTTAGATAACAAGCCCGTGGGCACGCTGGACATTACGCCATGCGGCGAAGGCGTAGAGGTCGCCATATTAATAGCAGACCAGTACCAAGGGCGGGGCGTCGGCACTTACGTCGCCTTTGATTTTGCGCGCCGTCTCAAAAAGCTCGGCTTCCGCTACGCCGTTGCCTATGTGTCGCCGGAGAATTACAAGGCCCTCTCAATAGCCCGCAGAGTTGGGGCTAGGATTTCTTGTAAAGACTTGTGTGTAATACGCTACGACTTAGACGGCGGGGGCGGCTGTAGTAAAGTTTATATAGAGGGCTGATCTGGCTATTGATGTCTAAGGGGCGAATAAGTCGTACCTCGTCCTCGAAGACGGGACGGTGTTTGTAGGGAGGCACATAGGCGCCGAGAAGACGGCGGTGGGGGAGGTGGTTTTCACAACGGCCGTGGTTGGCTACCCCCAGGCTTTGACGGACCCAAGCTACAAGGGGCAGATACTAGTCTTCACCATGCCGCTGATCGGCAACTACGGCGTATCTGAAGACCAGTTTGAGTCCGACGGCATCAAGGCGGAGGGGGTCGTGGTCTTCGAGGCCACGTTCCCCAGCCACTACAAGTCAGTGATGTCGCTGGACGAGTGGCTGGCGGCGTCTGGGGTGCCCGGAGTCGCCAGAGTAGACACCAGGGCCTTGGCTCAGTTGTTAAGAGAGGCCGGAGTCATGATGGGGGCCCTGGGGCCTGAGAGCCCTGAGGAGCTTTTGCACAAGTTGCGCAACTCTCCTAGGTACGAGGACCTCCTATACGTGGACATGGTTTCGGTGAAAGAGCCGTTGGAGCTAGGCGACGGCAAGTTGTGCATAGGGGTGGTGGACTGCGGAGTTAAGAAGTCTATCATAAGAGAGTTCTTAAGGCGCGGGGTGAGGCTGAGGCTAGTCCCGTGCCGCCGCCCTGAGCTTGCCTTTGACTGCGACGGCCTGTTTGTCAGCAACGGGCCGGGGAACCCCAAGCTGTTGACCTTCTTAGCCGACGCCGTTAGGGAGTACGTGGAGTACAAGAAGCCGCTTATGGGAATTTGTCTGGGGCACCAAGTGGTGTCCATGGCCCTGGGGGCGTCGATATACAAGCTTAAATTCGGACACCGCGCCTCTAACAAGCCCGTCCGCGACTTGGCCTTCACCGGGAAGACGTACATCACCACCCACAATCACGGCTACGCAGTTGACCCCAAGGACAGCGGCTTGAAGGTATGGGCAGTGCAGCCAGACGACGGCACAGTAGAGGGGCTATACCACGAGAAGCTACCGGTCTTCACCACGCAGTTCCACCCAGAGGCCTCGCCGGGGCCGCACGACACTAGGTGGGTGTTTGACAAGTTTGTAAAAATGGTGCGCCATGGCTGACGTTAGGAAGATTCTAGTTATTGGGAGCGGGGCTATTAAAGTGGCCGAGGCGGCGGAGTTCGACTACTCAGGCTCTCAAGCCCTCAAGGCGTTTAAAGAGGAGGGCATAGAGACTGTGTTGGTAAACCCCAACATCGCAACGATACAGACGTCTAAGCTAATGGCCGACCGCGTGTATTTCGTGCCGATACAGAGGCCCTTCCTGGAGGAGGTTATAGAAAGAGAGAGGCCAGACGCGGTGGCCTGCGGCTTCGGCGGACAGACCGCGCTGTCGGCCTGCGTGGAGTTAGACGAGGCGGGGGTGTTTTCAAAATACGGGATTAAGATAGCCGGGACGCCTGTCAGAGGCATTAAGAAGGCCCTTTCTAGAGACCTCTTCCAGAAGACTATGAGAGAGGCGGGCATTCCGATTCCTCCCAGCAAGCCTGCCAAGTCTCCTGAGGAGGCTTTTGAGATCGCCCGCGAGCTGGGGTACCCAGTCGTGGTGAGGGTGAGCTTTAACCTAGGCGGCGCGGGGGCCTTTGTGGCGAAGAGCGAGGAGGTCTTGAAGTCGAGGATTTACAAGGCCTTCGCCCAGTCGGCGATAGGCGAGGTCCTCGTGGAGAAGTACCTGGAGGGGTGGAAGGAGGTGGAGTTTGAGGTGGTGAGAGACGCCTACGACAACGTGGCGGCCGTCGTGTGTATGGAAAACGTCGACCCCATGGGGGTGCACACGGGGGACTCAATCGTAGTGGCCCCGTGTCTAACTTTGACAGATGAGGAGTATCAGACGGCGCGTAACATATCCATAGGCGTGGTCCGCGCCATAGAGCTTGTAGGCGAGGGCAACGTGCAAGTGGCGGTGAACTACGCCGGCCCGGAGCAGTACGCCATTGAGACAAACCCAAGGATGTCTCGCTCCAGCGCGTTGGCGTCTAAGGCGTCTGGGTACCCGCTGGCCTACATAGCGGCCAAGCTGGCGTTGGGGCACCGCCTAGACGAGGTCTTGAACCAGGTGACTAGGCGCACTGTGGCCTCTTTCGAGCCGGCGCTTGACTACATCGTGGTTAAGCACCCGCGCTGGGAGAACGACCGCTTCGGCGTGACGGAGGGCCTCGGCCCGGAGATGATGTCTATAGGCGAGGCCATGGGGATAGGCCGCACGTTAGAAGAGGCTTGGCAGAAGGCGGTTCGTATGATAGACATCGGAGAGCCCGGGCTGGTGGGGGGTAGGATGTTTAGAGAGCTTACCCGCGAAGAGGCCGAGAGGTGTTTAGAGGAGTACAGGCCGTACTGGCCGATATGTGCGGCGAAGTTGATGTACCTCGGCGCGGCGGTGGACGACGTTTATCGCTTCAACAAGGTGGACAGGTTCTTCCTCCGCGCCGTCTGGCGGGTGGTGGACATGTACAAGAGAATGGAGAGGGGGGAGCCCGTCGACTTAGAAGAGGCGAAGCTCATGGGCTTTTCAGACGAGCAGATCGCGTCGGCCACGGGGAAAGACGTGGAGGAGTTGCGTAAGCTGAGGAGGCGGCCTGTGGTTAAGAAGATAGACACCCTCGCCGGGGAGTGGCCCGCCGAGACTAACTACCTGTACCTCACATACGGCGGTCAGTACGACGACAAAACGCCTAAGATGGACTACTTAGTGGTCGGCGCCGGCGTGTTTAGAATTGGGGTCAGCGTGGAGTTTGACTGGTCCACCGTGATGCTGGCCGCCGAGCTTAGGAACAGGGGGCACAGAGTCGCCATCCTGAACTACAACCCGGAGACCGTCTCCACAGACTGGGACGTGGTGGACAAGTTGTACTTCGACGAGATCAGCGCCGAGAGGATTTTAGACATTGTGGAGAAAGAAGGCGGCGACGTGACTGTGGTGTTGTACGCAGGGGGGCAGATAGGCCAGAGGCTCTACACCAAGCTGGAGTCGATGGGCGTTAAGATAGGCGGCACGAGGGCCAAGTCGATAGACTTGGCGGAGGACCGCGACAAGTTTTCAAAACTATTAGACAGACTAGGCATAAAACAGCCTCCGTGGTTTACTGCGTCTTCAGTAGAAGAGGCCTTGAAGCTAGCCGACGAATTGGGCTACCCAGTGTTGGTTAGGCCCAGCTACGTGTTAGGCGGCACCTACATGGCGGCGGCGTATTCGCCTCAAGAGCTGTTACAATTCCTCACCAAGGCCGCCAAGGTCAGCGGGAGGTACCCCGTGGTGGTGTCTAAGTTCATCCCGAGGGGGATTGAGGCGGAGGTCGACGCCGTGTCGGACGGCCGCAGGCTGGTGGCCACGCCTATTGAACACGTAGAGCCGCCGGGCGTGCACTCAGGCGACTCCACCATGGTGCTACCGCCGAGGAGGCTAGGCGGCGCCGTGGTGCGCAAGATGTTAGACATAGTCCACACGCTGGCGAGAGAGCTCGAGGTGAGGGGGCCTATGAACGTGCAGTTTTTGATCTACGACGACGTCTACGTAATCGAGGCAAACCTCAGAGTCAGCCGCTCCATGCCTTTTGTAAGCAAGGCCACGGGGGTCAACTACATGTCTCTCGTGGCCGACGTGCTAACCGCCGGTAGGCTAGCCGTAGACGAAGAGCTAGTAGTCCTGAGGCCTACTAAATGGTGGGTAAAGTCGCCGCAGTTCTCATGGGCAAGACTCAGAGGCGCCTACCCGCGCCTAGGCCCCGTGATGTACAGCACGGGGGAGGTGGCCTCCAACGGCCAGGTGTTCGAGGAGGCCCTTTTAAAAAGCTGGCTGTCTGCGACGCCTAATAGAATACCCCAAAAGACGGCGCTTGTCTACACCTACGACCCCCACCACGCCGAGTTGTTGACGCAAGTCGCCTCTCTCCTCTCCACGAGGCTGGAGGTGTACAAGCCGGAGGACCTGGGGGAAAAGGCAGTGGAAATGCTTAAGTGGAGGAAGATAGACATAGTGATGACCGCCGGCCACACGCCAGAGGCCGACTACGCCATAAGAAGAGCCGCCGCCGACACAAACACGCCGCTAGTCCTCGACCCTACGCTGGCGCACGAGCTCGCCAAAGCCTTCCTGTGGTATTATAACAATGGGAAGCTGACAGCGGAGCCGTGGTGAAGTTGGTATACGACCTGATAAAAGAAGAGGAGAAGATGTTAATCAAGGCGGCTGAGAGGCTGGGCGTGAAGATAGAACTAGCAAGAGTGGGGGAGCTTGTGTCTTTCGACGAGTGGGGCCCCGGCCTGTACTTAATCAGGACGCTGAGCCACAACAAGGGGATAATCTCCGCCTCAATCATCGAGGGCAACGGCGGCGTGGCGGTCAACTCCTCACAGGCAATAGCCACGTGTTGGAACAAGGCGGTGGCCCTCGCCAAGCTGAAAAGCGCCGGGCTCCCGGTGCCGAGGAGCTGGGCGCTCTTCGGCTCGGCAAAAGTCGACGTGAAAGACAAGCTAATCGTCAAGGCCGTCAGCGGAAGCTGGGGGAGGAAGGTGTCGCTAGTGGCATCCAGCGAGGAGTTAGAACTAGTGACCAAGACGGCGGAGGGGGAGGTGTTGCTGTTGCAACAAATGGTGGGCACCGGCGAGGACATAAGAGTGTTCGTCGTCGGGGACCGCGCAGTGGCCGCAATGCGGCGGATCCCTCCGGCAGGCGACTGGAGGAGCAACGCGGCGAGAGGAGGCAAGACCCTGCCCCAGCCAATAGACCCCCAGTTAGAAGACCTCGCTGTGAAGGCCGCCAAGGCAGTAGGCGCGTTTTACGCCGGCGTCGACATCTTAATAGGCGACGGGCACTACGTAAACGAGGTGAACGGCATCCCCGAATTCAAAGCCCTTTCCAAAACCACGGGAATCGACGTCGCTGAGCAACTGCTTAGAGAGGTGGTGAAGCTAGAGAAGAGCTAAAACAGTGTAAAGAGCTTGTCCTCTACATAAGGCTCGTAGATCCTCCTCCCCGATACGTCCACTAGGTAGTCCCTCCTCTCAACCACCCGGCCTATGACTGCGTGCGGGATGCCTAAGTCCTTGAGCCTATTCAACGTGTCGTCTAACGCGTGGGGCGGCACGGTGGCCAGCAACACGCCTGAGCTTAGGGTCTCCAGGGGGTCTATGCCAAAGGCTCTGCACAGCTCCTCCACCTCTCTGTAGACAATTACCGCCTCTCTGTCGACTTGTATTGTGACGCCGGAGGCATACGCCACTTCTGCAAGCGCGGCCGCGAGGCCGCCCTCGGTGGGGTCATGCATCGCAGTCGCCAAGTCGGCCAGCGCCAAGGCCTCTCTCACCACCGATATCTGGCCGATAAAAGACTTGG
Source organism: Pyrobaculum sp. (assembly GCA_038879095.1). Taxonomy (GTDB): domain Archaea; phylum Thermoproteota; class Thermoprotei; order Thermoproteales; family Thermoproteaceae; genus Pyrobaculum. The sequence continues at coordinate 9,081 of JAVZUI010000004.1, forward strand.
CCTTCTCAAGGGCCGACGGCTCCACGCCTCTGGCCAGCGCCTCTTGTTCAAAATCTGTCGCGAGGATCGAGGCGGCCTCCTGCCCCGCCGACTTGGTCATAATCACGTAGTCGCCTGGTCTCGCCCCGCCTGTTGTTACATAACGCGGCCCCACCCCCGCGGCTGTGGCCACTACCAGAGGCCGCGTGACCGCCGTGGTGACTTCGGTGTGTCCGCCCACCACCATGACGCCCAACTCGCGCGCAGCTTCGTCAATTTGCCTAGTAATCTCGTCGAGGTCGTTTTCCGAGGCAGTAGGGGGGAGAAACAACGCAACGCTAAGCCAAGCCGGCTCCACGCCCCTCACCGCTATGTCGTTGGTGGGCACGTACACAGCCAAGCGCCCGATCAGCCTTACCGACCCCGAAATCGGGTCGGTGTGGACAGCCAAGTACTTGCCGCCCAAGTCTACAACAGCGGCGTCTTCACCGATAGACGGGCCCACTATCACCTCCGGCCTCGACGCCCCCCTTCTGCCAAAGACGTACTGCTCTAAGAGACGGGGCGGGAGTTTACCAACTCGCATAAATACCCTCCTCCTTCTAGTTATTAATGGTTGACCTTTCGGGGAGCTGGCTTAAAGTAGAGGACTTTGACCTCGTAAGAGAGGTGCACCTAAGCGTCGTCCGCGAGTGGGGCAGGCGCGCGTTGCAGTACACCGACCCGGCAGGCGCGCCTGAGGCGAGGGAGGCGTTGGAAGGGCTTTTGGGGAGGGTGGGCCTCGGGGGGCTGAGGGCTTTGTTTACGACCTCGCTGTCTGACAGCCTGCGCGTCTTGAAGTTTGTACACCTAGACGACTCCGACTGCGTCTCTTTAGAAGATCCCACGTCTAGGGAGGCGTTGAGCGTTTTCAGAAGTGTGCAGTGGGAGCAAGCTACGATACGTACAGCCCATATGGAGGGATCCAGACGGCCGCGTCTACTCTGCGGAGGAGCTGGCGGCCGAGGCGGGGGCCGCGCCTCTGGTGGTTTACGACTTGACGTACGGCCTGCTGGCAGATGGAGAGGTCGCCGCCGCCGACAACGTCGTAGTGGTGGGGTCTCTCCACGCGCTCTTTCCAGGACTTCACCTAGGCTTCATCGCGGCGCCGGAGGAGCTGTACAAGCTGTACCTCGGCTTCGTGGAGGGGGCCTACCTGCACCCGCCCACCTATATGCAGTACTTGTTCTACGCCGCTGTGAAAAACGGCGCCGTCTACCGAATATTTAGAGAGCTCCAGCGCCGTAGAGAGGTTGTCCGCGGGTTTGCAGAGTCGTCTAGCCCCTACTTCGCCTGGGTGAGGGCGAAGAGGCTTGAAACGTTTTTAAAACACGGCGCGGTTAGGGGGAGTGAGTTCTCCTCCAACGGGCGGTTTGGAGAATACGCCAGGCTGGGCCTCCTTAGTGCGACGGCGGAGGAGCTGGAGGAGTTCGTATCCAAAATTCTTAGCAAAGAACTTCAAAGCGCTGGCGCTGGCGGAGTCGTTTAGGCTCGAGGACGGCTTCTCAGTATTCGCCGGCGTCGTGGCGAGGAGAGACGGCGTGTTAGAAGACGTGGCCTTTGCTCTGGCCACCGTGGGCGGGGTCGACGCCACTGAGGCCGCCGCCTCTATAATACAAAGGCTTCTCAAACCCGACGTGAGCATAATAATGCTCGACGGTTGCCTAGTCTCGTTCTACAACTGGGTGGACGGCGAGGAGCTGTGGCGCCGTTTTGAAACGCCGGTGGCGTGCTACGTGTTCGAAGAGCCCGAGGGCCGCGCAGAGGAGGCGGTCAAGAAGTTATTCAACGACTGGGAGAGCCGCGTCGCCGCCATAAAAAAACTAGGCCCCCCCACCCCCTACTACACACGAGGGGGGTACAAGATCTACGTAAGGGCGTGGGGAATCGACCCCATAGACGCCGGCAAGGCGGCTGAGGCGGCTACGAAATTTGGCCGGATGCCTGAGCCGATCCGGATGGCGCAGCTCATCGCAAGAGGCGCCCGCCCCTTCGTCGCCTCGATAAGGCGACATGTTTAAAAAAGCCTTATAAAAGAGTTGCAATGGTCACAAGGCGGAGGCTTTTGATCGCGGCGGGCGCCGCCGTGGTAGTAGCGGCGTTGGGTGGCGGCTTGTGGTTGTGGAGAGGCGCTGGGCGGACAACCACGCCGAGCCCCACTCAGACCAGCACCACGCCTAGTCAGACAACCCCGGCTAAAGGGGGCAGGCTGGCGGTTTATAACTACTCTTACTACATTGACAGAGACCTTTTGCCAGAGTTTGAGAAAGAGACAGGCGTAGAGGTGGTATACCAAGAGTTTGAAAGCGGCGAGGAGGCCTACTCGGCACTGCTTAGGGGAGGCGGCGGCTACGACCTCGTGGTGGTGCCCGACACGTATCTGAAAGAGGTGATTCAGGGAGGCTACGTGCGCAAGTTGGACCACGCCAAGCTTTCAAACCTCGGCAACGTAGACCCCTCTTTCTTCGAGAACCCCAACGACCCGGGGCTCCAGTACTCAGTGCCCTACGCCTTTGGTACCACTGGAATAGCTGTGAACTACTTCGCCATGGGCGAGGGGCTGAGGCGTATAGAGAGCTGGGCCGACCTCTTCGACTTCGACCTGTTGGGTAAGATGAGAGGCAAGGTGGCCATGTTAGAAGAGACGGTCGAGCCGGCCATGGCGGCTAAGTACGCCCTGGGGATAGACCCCGACGACTGGAGCGACGCCGCCGTGTCGAAGATCGTCGATCTGCTGAGGCGTCAGAAGGAGTACATTAGGGGGTACCTCGGCATCAGCCAAATCGTGCCGGCAATCGCCGCGGGCGAGCTGTGGGTCTCGCAGATATGGTCCGGCGACGCCGCCACGGCGAGAGACGAGTTTATAAAAGTCGCGGGGGAGGCAAACGCCGACAAGTTTGAATACGTCCTGCCGAAGCCCATGACGCACCGCTGGGTGGACTTCATGGTGATTCCGCGGGATGCGAAAAACGTAGAGGCTGCATACGCCTTCATAGACTTCCTACTGCGTCCAGAAAACGCCGCCAGGATCACAAAAGCCTCTTACTACCCGACGGCGGTGAAGAAACAACTCGTGGCCAAGTACCTCACCGAAGACATCTTAAACGACCCCACCGTATACCCGCCCGAGGGGGCCAAGCTCATCTACCTCAACTACACGAAGCAGTTGATAGACGCAGTGAAGAAGATTAGGTCATCGGTGATGGGCTGACTTCAAATACTCGACCACCTCTGTAAAACACGATACGTCTTTTCCAAACTGTAGAAAACGGACAGGCCCAATGTTTTCTCTAATCTGCCCGATGTGTATGTCGCGGTCGTCGATGTACAATATGTCGCCGGGCTGGACGTCTACGCCTCTTTCTTCTCTTATCCTCCGCAGGAGGCGCCACAGCATCTTGTCTTTCCTCGGGTGGGGCTCTATCACAAGGTAGTGGAAGTAGCGGTCAATTTCAAACGCCTTCAACGCCTGGTAGGCCACGTCGAAGTCATTCCACGAAAGCGTGGACAGTATGTGCCCCTCCCCCCGCGCCCACGCCAAGAAGTCTCTGACGTGCCTTCTCAAAGTCACGACGACGCCTCTGCTGTCGACGATTTGCATCTGCGAAATTTTTCGAAAAGGCAAGTAAAGAGAGGAGATGTCGCCGTGGTCCCACACAGTGCCGTCGAGGTCCAGGGCGATGAGCACATTATAAATACCCCCACGTTTTAATAAGTGTTCATCCCGACACGGGAATGGGCCTCCTCTCTCTGCGAGAGGGTCGGCTACGACGAGGCCGAGGGGGTGTTGGTCATCAAGGCGGTGGACGCCCCGTCCGAAGTCTCGCCGACGGGCCTCGTGACCCTGCTCCTAGAGTTTAAAAACGGCAGGTGTGTACGCTCCGTCCTCTCCCACGGCGACCAAGACGGCGACTACGTAATCGAGGGCCCCTATTCAGAGTTTTTGAAAATATTCGAGGGGAAGACTCCGGCATTCGCCGCGTTTGCCCTCGGGAGGATAAAGCTCGTGAAAGGCCCGCTGTCGAGACTAGCCGACTACATGCCGCTGGCGCTTGAGTTGGTGAAGGCGGCGAGAGAAGTGGCTAAATATACGTAGTGTCTAAACTCCATGGCCCACGAAATCCACAGAAGCAAGGGGCCCACAACCGCCCGCTTCTACGTCGTAACTGTCAGCACCTCGAGGTTTCAGGAAAAGGCGCGCGGGGGCTCGCCCACAGACGAGTCGGGGGACGTGGCCGTGGAAATGATCACAAAAGCCGGGCACGTGGTTGTGGGCAGAGACTTGCTCCCAGACGATGTCGTTGCGATTAGGCGGAAGGTGTTGGAGCTGACGTCCCGCGGCGACGTGGACGTGGTTGTGTTCACCGGCGGGACCGGCCTTACGAAAACCGACGTGACGATAGAGGCGGTGAGGCCCCTCTTCGACAAAGAGATAGAGGGCTTTGGCGACGTGTTTAGATACTACAGCGTGCAGGAGGTTGGGACTGCGGCGTTTTTAACAAGAGCCACCGCCGGGGTGATCGGAGATAAGCTGGTCTTCCTACTCCCAGGGTCCCCCAACGCAGTGAGGACAGGCCTTAAAATTATCCTAGGCGAAGTCCCCCACCTCTTGTACTTGGTAAGGTCATGAGACAGATAGCAGTGGCCGTCCACAGCAACTACGTCGAGGGACTCCGCCAGAAGATCGAGTTATTTACAGAGACGCTTTCACAGAGGTGCCCAGAGGCCGTTCTGCTAGTAGGCGGCTACTGGGGCCACATGAAAGACGTGGTGGACGCCGCCTTGGCACGAGGCTTAAGAGTCGTACTCATCGTCCCCATCGAGAGAGAAGACGTCCAGTTCCCAGGGGGAGCCGTGGTGATTAGAACAGGTTGCGAGTATCGTTGCCGCTCGGTGCACATGGTGAGGTCGGCCGACGTGGTGGTGGTTTTAGGCGGCGGCGTGGGGACGATGATTGAGGCGCTCATGGCGTATGCCATGGGGAAGCCGCTTTACGTGTTAACAGGCGTAGGGGCGTCAAGCGATAGGCTCAAAGAGGCCTTTCCCCATTACTTCGACGAGAGGCAGGCGGTCAAGGTGACTTATGTAGACGACCCCCGCATGTTGGCCGAGTTGGCTTGTACCGCCGGCAAACCGGTATCAACTAACTTTGGCTAAAAATAGCGCAATTGCGTTTTGGAAGAAGTGTATGGCCACTGAGGCCGGCAGCCCGTGTTTGTGGTAGGCGTAGGCGAGGCTAAGCGCTATGATGAATATGGGGACTGCGCCGAGGCCTGGGCTGTGTAAAAGCGCGAATAATAGCGAAGAGATGAGATACGCAGCGGCGGTGCCTAGTCTCTGCCTAGCCTCTTCAAATAAGAGGCCTCTGAACATTACTTCTTCTACGAGGGGGGCCAGGGCCAGTGCCTGTATGGCGACTGTGGGCTCGCCGACTGGGCAGTTGGCGGCTTCTGCAAAGAATTTTGTCTGCCTTTCCTGTAGCGTCTGGTATTCTGCTCTTATAGGCGGGACTGCGGCGGCGACGGCGCCGGCGGCTATCAACGAGGCGAAGTATACCAAAAAGGCTAGGGGGAACGTCTTGGTGAGGCGCCACTTGGCGAGCAGGCCGGCTGGTAGGAATATGGCGTATATCACGGTGCCGACGTACAGCCCCGCGCATATGGGCGGCCTTACAGCCCCTATGAGGACAACCGTGGCGATAAACGCCGCAAGTATAAGTAGCCGTATCATTGGGGTTGAGAGACGTCACCTTTTTAACAACACCCACCTTGTATGTAGTGTACAGGGGCGTGGTTGACTCCTACGGGGTGAGGGTGGTCTTTAAGAAAGACGTCGCCCTTCCTCTGCTAGGCGTGTCCCACCAGGCAAACACGGAGGCTGAGGTGCCCCTCTACCTCGCCATTAAGCTCGACGAGCTCGGCGCCGTTGAGATAGACGAGTCGGCGTTGCTCCAGCCGAAGGAGGTGGCGTCGCTTAAATACGTGGAGCAGAGAGAGAGCTATCCGGTGAAACTGCCAGAGGGCTTTTACCCCAGGCTGAGGCTTACGATGTACGTGTTGAACAAGAGGGGGGACGTCAAGACGGTGCGGACGCTTCTTCAAGACGTGCGGGAGCTTTTGATAGAACGTATTAAGAAAATCGCGTTGCTAACCGCCTCGCGGCCCGACGTGGTTAACGACCAGGGCTTTTTAGAACGGCTTACGCCTGAGGAGAGGGCCTTGCTGACGTCGCTTCACACGTCAATAACCCTGTTTATAACCTCCGTGTTGTAGCTGGTTTGTAATTATCTTGACCACCTCGTCTGCCACCTCTTCGGGGGGCCTCCCGGCGTTTACTACTGGATACCCCTCGGCCCTCGCCCTCCTTAGGTACAGGTCCCGCACCTTGTGTAAAAACTCAGACACTTCGTACTTCTCCGCGGCCCCTCGCTGGGCGATGCGCCTCACGGCCTCCCCGGGGTCTACGTCGAGTATAATCGTGAGGTGGGGCCTTGGGACAAGGGAGTTTATGTAGAGGATAAACTCCACGGGCACCCCCGCCGCGCCTTGATATGCGATGGAGGACTCCACGTACCTCTCGGTGATTACTATATAGCCCTCCCTCAGCTTGGGCTCTACCTCCCTCTTGTAGTGCTCGATCCTGTCTGCCGCGAATAGGAGGGCGTCTACGTGCGGGTCGACGGAGCCGCCTTTCAACGCCCACTCTTTTATCAACCTGCCCACGGGCCCTCCGCTGGGCTCCCTGGTCACGTACACCCTGGGCAGGCGCCTGGCGACTTGGGCTATGACCGTGCTCTTCCCAGAGCCGTCGATGCCCTCTATAGCCACAAACAGCACGGCCACGAAGCAACTCTCTATTTTAATTGTTTAGTGCGAGGAGAGGAAGCTCACTATGCCTCTGGCGGCCAGCACCCCCGTGGCCGCCGCCACGTTGATCCCCCTGGATAGGCCGGCGCCGTCTCCCGCGACGAAGAGCCCCGGGACAGTGGTCATAAGGCTCTTATCCACCGCAGGCCTCACAGAGTAGTACTTTATCTCCGGGGCGTATATCAGCGTCTGCGGGCTGGCGACGCCTGGCGCCAGCTCGTCCAGCTTCTTGAGGCCCTCGATTATGTCCTCAACCACGCGGTGCGGCAGGGCGAGGGAGATGTCGCCGGGGGTGACGTCTTTGAGGGTGGGGGAGATGCTCGACCGCCTTATGCGGTCCCACGTGGAGCGCTGCCCTCTCTCTAGGTCGTAGAGGCGTTGTATGAGGGGCCTCCCCCCGCCCAGCTTGGTGGCTAGCTTCGCAATCGACTTCCCATACTCTATGGTGTCTTCCATGGGGTCTGTGAGTCTCAGCGTAACCAAGAAGGCGAAGTTGGTGTTCTCGCTCTTCTTCTCTAGGTAGGTCTCCCCGTTCACGCCGATGGTTCCGTCTGAGTAGACCTCCTTCACCACGAACCCCCTGGGGTTTGTGCAGAAGGTCCTCACCTTGTCGTCGTATTTGGAGGTGTATAGGATCACCTTGGGGTCATGTACGGCGTCTGTCAGCGGCTTCATAACCTGGTACGGCACCTCTACGCGGACGCCGATGTCCACCGGCCCAAAGTCTATGGAGGCACCCAGCTTCTTGAGTTGCGACACCAGCCACTCCGCCCCACCCCTGCCGGGCGCCAGCAAGACGGCCCTGGCGTTTAGAACGCCTCTGGTGGTCTTTACTGTAAAAAGCCCGTTCTGACCCTTCTCCACGTCGAGGGCCCAGGTGGCGTACATCACTGCGACGCCCGCCTTTTCTAAATACTGAGTCATGTTCTCCACCACAAGCCTGGCGCCGTCTGTGCCCATATGCCTCTGCCTAATGGGGATGATCCTCGCGTTTACCCTCGCCGCGAGGGCCGAGAGCCTGTGGATCAGCTCCATCTGAGGCTCGTACACGTTGTCCGGGGCGCCGAACTGGACAAAGACCTTGTCTACGTAGTTTATGAGGTCCATCGCCTTGTCCCAGTCGCCCATCAGCTCGTGAAGATCCCCGCCCACGTCCGGCCTGAGATTGATAAGGCCCGAGCTCAAAGTCCCCGCCCCGCCTATGCCGTACATGATGTGGCACGGGACGCAGAAGGTGCATTTCTCGAGGGGGGTCTGCAACGGGCAGTGGCGTTGAGACGCCTTGTACCCCCCGTCGATTAAAGCCACCTTGAGCCCCCCCGCGTTGGCTAACTCATATGCGGCGAAGAGGCCCGCCGGGCCCGCCCCCACTATCACCACGTCGTAGTCCCCTACGTACTTGTCCAGCGTCCTCAGGCGCGACAGGTAGTTTACGACCACCTCTAGTAGCCGCTTCGGACTATTTTTAAAGTATTTTGGTATGAATTACAACTCGACGGCGAGGCCCCTCTCCCTCCACTTAGTATACAACTCCTCCACACGCTCCGCCAATCGATAGTCCTTAGGCGTGAGCACGTTGCCCGCGTCGTGAGTCGTTGTGGTGAGTATCACCACGTCGTATCTAATCTCTACGTCTGGGTGGTGGCCCAGGCTCTCGGCGATTTGCGCCACCTCTTTTACAAACTCAACTGCGTCGAGATGAGTTCTGAACTTCGCCTTGAAGACCAACCTCTCTTCCCTCCTCCACACGGATAAGCCGCGATTTGTACTATTAACAGTTAAATTCTGGTACTGGGCTAGGTCTGTGCTCACGGTGGTGGTGGACGGCTTCTTCGGCGATACGGGGAAGGGCAAGGTTGTGGCGTACCTAGCGCTGGCCGACAGGCCGGCCCTCTGCGTTCGGACGGGCGCCCCTAACGCCGGGCACACTGTGGTGTGGAGGGGCGAGACGCAGGTCCTCCGCACGTTGCCCACGTGTTTTGTAAACGAGGCGTCGAGGCTGGCCGTGGCGCCGGGCGCTTTGATAAAAATCGACGTGTTTCTGTCAGAAGTAGAGAGGTTCGGGAGGGGGAGGTCGTACGTCGACTTCAACACAGGGGTCATAGAGGAGAGGCACGTGGAGGCCGAGAGGAGGGACGAGTACCTCATGAAGACCGTGGGCTCCACCGGCCAGGGGGTGGGCACTGCGATGGTGGACCGGGTGTTGAGAAGGCTCAGGCTGGCGAAGGACTTCGACGAGCTGAGGCCGTATCTGGCGGACGTCCCCGCCATGATACACGAGGTGAAGGACAGGGGGGTGGTCATCGAGGGGACGCAGGGCACCTTCCTCAGCCTCTACCACGGAACATATCCCTTCGTCACTAGTAGAGACGCCTCGGCAAGCGGCGTGTTGAGCGAGGCTGGCGTGGGGCCCAAGGCTGTAGACCACGTAGTCCTCGTCTTTAAGGCCTACGTGACGAGGGTGGGCGCCGGGCCTCTGCCGGGGGAGCTCCCGCCGGAGGAGGCTGAGCGGAGGGGCTGGGCGGAGCGCGGCGCCGTCACGGGGAGGCCTAGGAGGGCGGCTCCTTTCAACTTCGAGCTGGCTAAGAGGGCCGTGTTGTTAAACACGCCTACGCAAATTGCCTTGACTAAAGTCGACGTGTTGTTTAAAGAGGCGGCGGGCAAGACGAGGTGGGAGGATCTACCGCTGGAGGCGAGGAGGTGGGTAGACGAGGTGGAGGCCGCGCTGGGGGTGCCCGTGACTCTAATCGGCACGGGCCCTGAGCCGAGGCACATGGTCGACTTGAGGAGGGAGAAGGGGTTGCAATGATTTCGCCTTTTGACTGGAGGTATGGCTCGCAGGAGGTTAGGTCGTTGTTCACGCCTGCCTCTGTGGTCGAAACCTACCTGGAGGTGGAGAGGGCCCTCGTCTGCGCCTTGGAGGAGCTGGGAGTTGCAGAGAAAGGGTGTTGTGAGGCGGTTGGGAGGGCCTCTGTGAGGCCTGAGGAGGTCTACGAGCTTGAGAAGAAGACTGGCCACGACATCTTAAGCCTAGTCCTCCTGCTGGAAGAGCGTAGCGGCTGCCGCTTTGTCCACTACGGCGCGACTTCAAACGACGTAATAGACACAGCTTGGGCTCTCCTTATAAGGCGGGCGTTGGGCGTGGTAAAGCGCAAGGCCCGCGAAGTCGGCGCGCTTCTGGCAGAGCTCGCCAGGAGGTACAGGGGGCTGGAGATGGTGGGCAGGACCCACGGCCAGTGGGCCGAGCCCATCACCCTCGGCTTTAAGTTTGCAAACTACTACTACGAGCTGTACGTTGCCTGCCGCCAGCTGGCTCTCGCAGAGGAGCTCGTTAAGGCCAAGATCGGAGGCGCCGTGGGGACTATGGCGGCTTGGGGACAGCTGGGGCCGCGGCTGAGGGAGCTTGTGGCTCAAAAACTAGGCGTGGGGTACCACCCAATTACGACGCAGGTGGCGCCGAGGGAGACCTTCGCGGCGCTGGCCTTTGCGCTGGCTCTCCTCGCCGCCGTGTTTGAGAGGCTGGCGGTGGAGGTGAGGGAGCTCTCCCGCCCCGAGATTGGTGAGCTGGTAGAACGCGGCGGGGGGTCAAGCGCGATGCCTCACAAGGCCAACCCCACGACCTCTGAGCGCATAGTCAGCCTCGCCAGGTACGTACGCGCGTTGGTCCACGTGGCGTTGGAAAACGTGGCGCTGTGGCACGAGCGCGACTTGACGAACTCCGCCAACGAGAGGGTATGGATCCCCGAGGCCTTCCTCGCCGTGGACGAGATTTTAGAAGGGGCGAGGAAAGTGCTCGCCTCGTTGTACATTGACGAGGAGAGGATAAGAGAAAACCTCATGAAGGCTCTGCCCTACATCCTGACGGAGTTTCATATGAACAAGATGGTTAGAGAAGGCTTGCCCAGGTCTGAGGCGTATAGAAAAGCCAGGGAGGTAAAAGCCGTCACCTTTGAGTACCAGCAGTGGCCCGTGGAGAGGCTTATAGAAGACGCCCTCGGCCTAGGGCTGTGTTGAACGTCTAAACACGCGTAGCAACGTGTAGTGTACCAAAAGAGAGGCGGCCGCCGCCACGACCAGAAGGGCCGTCATGCCGCTGAGGGCAAACTGGTAGTAGATGACAGTCGTAGACGCCGTAGACAGTATAAACCACAACGCGGCGTGCGCCAAGTCTTTAAAAACTCCATAATCTAACGCCAGCGCAATAGGCTTAAAAACTACGTAAAACGCCAGCGGAATCGCCACGAGGACAAGAGGCGGATACAACGCGCCCACAGAAACCACGGCGAAAATCCCCGCCGCCTCACACAAAAGCCGCCTAACACGCGGAAGCTCCGAAAAGAAAAACAACAAACCCACAAGCAACAAGTAGACAGACGCCATGTACCACCCAAGAACCACCACCACAACAGGCGACGGAACATCCAGTAACAAAGAAGAAACAACCGCAGAAAGAAAACCAGAAAAGAATAGTGGTTTAGAACTCATCGAGGAATAGTATGCCCGGTTATAGGCGGTGTCTGGCCCCGCCACGTCCAAATCTTTGCATAAACGTAGTAAGGTGAAGGTTCACCTAGATCTGACGGCAAGGACATATACGTAGCGTCAAAGATTGCGAAGTAGTCACACGTTATGACTCGTTGGAAAGATACGGCGAAGTAGCTCCACTCTAGGTGTCTAGGCTGAGTGGGTGGTGACGCCTCCCTAAGTAGAGGTATGGTTACGTTTTTTACATCTTTCTGCACAAGCCAACCTCTTTTCCAAATAATTAGGGATTTTCCATCTGACGTTTTTCTTACCGTTACCGAGCCCGTTGCCGACTCAATCAGGTCTCTAACGGGTTCTAGAATAATTGCAAGCCAGCCTTTGATCTCGCCTATCCATTTTATTTCGTCGAGTATAATCGATGCGGTTGTTTGCCACCAAGTCTCTTCAACGGCTTTGCCGTCGTAATACAGGCTGGAACCTCTTACAGGTTTTGAAATAACCCACTGAGCTTGGCACATCTGTCCGTTGTTTGTAGAAAGATACAGAGCGATCCAATCTCTCATAGCACGTATCTCTGTTACTACGTGTAAAGTCTTTGAGTCTTCGGGGCCGAGAAATTCACGCGTGTTGTATAGCAATATTTCTCTCCATTCACCATACATTCTATTGTTTGGTGAATAGTATTGTGAGTGGAGGGGCTCTATCCATCTGTCGTAGGTTATTGTTAATCGTGAGTTTAGAGTAGCTGATGCGTCCACTCCGCCTATCCAGAAGACTATGGCTACGGTTATGCCGCCGCCTGGGGACTGCGCCTTGCTGATTACATATTCTCTCTGCCGCAGGTCAAGAGTCTGGGGCGGCACGTCGTAGTAACATCGCCCGCCGGTGGGAGTGGAGTACCTAGGGCCTACAGATAAGGTCTTATGGGCCACATTGTTTACGTAGTAATCAACAGTCAATTGTGGACAGCTCGGGAGTTTGTTTAGTGTGACGGTCATGGCTGGAACGTCAATCCAGCCGATGGAACCTAAGGTTGACGACGTAGGCGTAATGCCTCCGTCGTAGGCGGTGTACGGCCCGAATAGTATTGCCGACTTGGTGCCTGCCGGTAGACGGACTGTGAAGGGCTTTTCATTCGTCGTGTAGGCCTTAGATGTGGCTATCTGGGCTAGGCTGTTTACAGTCTTGAAGTACCTCGCGACTGGCATGACGCTTATGGTGGTCTGAACGGCGGCGTAGCCTGACACTCTTATTCTTACGCCCAGGGGGACGTTGAAAAGCGTTGGGTCTAGCGGCGAGTATTTTGAGAATTGGATGTTGGTCCAGTAGCTCCCCTTAGAGGGTAGGCTGAGGTACAGCTCATCTATTTTGTATACATCGTTGTATACATCGTTGAAGCACTTGCCAAGTCTGTATAGCTCTAGTACCAACGTGCCGTTTAGCAAGTTGCCGTCTACTTTAACTCCTAGCGACATGTTCCACAGCTCGTAGCCTACCCAATGCATCTGCGGATAGCCGCATAGAGTTGTGTAGCCTGTGGGGGAGTCCACCTCGACTACCGTGCTGAACCACCCGCTTACGGTCACAGGCTTGAAGTATAGGCTACCGGCGGCGAAGGTAGAGGCGCCCTCTCTTACCGCCGCGCCTGCCGGCTCTACGTCGCCGCCTTGTCTTCCCCTGTCTCTGGGCCTGTCTATAAATCTGCCTCTGTTCTTGGCTTCTATCTTTTGCTTCGAGAAGGTGGTCCAGGTTGTCAGCGTCTCGTTGTCTTGTCTAAGTGGCTGCGGCCCCACCGCAAGGGGGATGGCCACTTTTCTAGTCCCGTTTTCTACCTCCAGCATCCACGTCTCAAACCCCTGGGGAGGCGAGGCGCGTTGGCTTGCCGCCAGCGCGCCTCTGGGGATTATCAAGACGTATCGACTGAGGTTGTAGTAGGGGAGCGCCGCCGTTTCGCCAGTCGCGTATATGTAGGTGTGGATGAACTCGGGCTGGTAGGCGACGTGCACCGGCTCCCACCTGCCGCCTACGGACACGTAGAGGTGCCTCCCCTCTACCTCAGGCCCGCCCTCCACCTCCACTAAGACGTGGCCGTTGGCAACCGCCAGCGCCGCAAGCAGTGTTATATAAAGCCACCGCGTCAACACGCAGAAGAAACGCCGTGTTTAAATTTATTTGTGCGTGGAGAAAAGTTGTATATACCTTTGGAAGTGTTGACGTGGTTAAGGTGGGCGTGGTGGACTACACGGTTGGAAACATTGGGAGTCTGGTGGCGGCGCTGAGGAGGGCGGGCGCCGAGGTTGTCATAATCTCCACCCCCGAGGAGGCCGGAGGGGTCGACGGCATAGTGCTACCGGGCGTCGGCACCTACGACTCGGCCGCAGACTTGGCGATGCGGTTTAAAGACGTGGTGAGGTCGAAGCCTACGTTGGCCATTTGCCTCGGCATGCAGCTACTGTTTGAATCCAGCGAGGAGGGCAGTAAGCCGGGGCTCGGCGTGTTTAGAGGCCGGGTGGAGAGGATTGTGGCGAGGAAGGTGCCTCACATCGGCTGGAGCTACACGCACGTGGAGCGCGAACTGCCCTTCCTCCGTAGCGACTACTACTACTACCTCCACAGCTACGGGATACCCTGGAACCCCTCTGCGGATTACCACGTGGCCTACGTAGAGCTTGGAAAGCGCTACGTCGCCGCTGTGTATAAAGACGGGGTCCTCGGCGTCCAGTTCCACCCTGAGCGGAGCGGCAAGGCGGGGCTGGAGCTCATGAAGAGCTTCTTAGCCACGTGGAGGCGTTGATATATATATATCACCCGGTGTTTTTATATAGTGTTATTTTGAAGCTGTTACGAGACTCGAAGCAGCTCCGGGACCCGGTGTGGCAGGCGGGGCCTATTTGAACGACCTTTAATATGACCGCGTCGCCGTCGCAGTCTGTCTTGAACTCTTTGACTATTTGGTAGTGGCCGCTGGTCTCTCCCTTCAGCCAGATCCTCTTGCGGCTTGTGGAGTAGTAGTGGGCTAGCCCGGTGGTGAGGGTCATGACCACCGCCGCCATGTCCATGTAAGCTACCATCAGCACCTCGTTTGTCTCTACGTCTTGCACCACGGCGACTACTGTCCCCTCTATGTTTCTATAGTTGAGCGACTTTGCCACCTCCCAGGCCTGCGCCGGCGTGGCGAGAGGCCGCGCCTCCACGTGAGGAAGAAGTTGGTTAATAAAGAAAGCGCCGGCCTCAATCGCCGTCACGAGCCAATCGACAAGCCACGTCCGCGCAATAGGGCTTACAAACTCCTCCTAGGTAGACGACTGGCCGTGTAGAGGCGCTCGGCGGTTTTTAGTAGAGCTAGCTCCTCCTGGGCGCTATCCTCGTGACGCCTACGTTTTCGAAATCGTCGTCGTTTGACAGTATCGTGTCTATGCCGTAGATCTGCATGGTGGCTAGGTGTATTCTATCTTCAAAATCTTTCGGTCTCTTTAAAGAGAGTGCTCTTCTTAAAACTTCGCTGTTTAGCTCTAACAATGTTGCCACTTCTTCAAGAGCTGGTATCACTTTTTCGTCTCTTATCAGTACGTACAAGAGCCATGCAGATAGCGACGACGTGACAAGCCGTCCGAAGTACTTTCTTAAGAGCTCCCTAGAGCCTTCGCCGAATTGTGGGTGCGCGGTGAAGAAATAATATAAGATATTGACGTCAACGTATATCCACTTGCGTTGCATCCTCTAATGCGGCCTCTATTTCGTCGAGGGTGGTGAACTTAGGTGGGCCGAATTTTCCATAGTATTCGTCGACTGCGTCTACTGGTTTGAGTAAAATCGCGCCTTCGACTACTTCAACTTTAAACCGCCTGGCCTTTATCTTACGCCTAATATGCGCGGGGAGGTAGATCCTCCCGTTGCCGTCAATTTCTACTATTTCCACAGTTTTACCTTATTGTCAAGATATAAGCTTTTTGGATTTTCAACTGCAACGTCGGCGAATGGGGCCGAGACGCAGGCGATTAACGCTTACGTAGCCCTCTGGGCGATGGGCGTCGGCGCGCCTTTGTGGTAAGGATTTTTAACTTCTTTTTCACGAAGTGGCATGCGCCTCCCGGAGATCGACTTTGCGTATGACGAGCCTGACGTGGGTTATAGAAAAGTGCGGCTTCACTTCAACGAAAACTTGTTTCTTCCCGAGGAGTATTACAGAGTGGTGGCCGCCGGCCTTGAGCCCTGGGAGATGCGCTACTATACAGACCCCCTCAATAGGCGCCTTGCCGGGGCGTTGGAGCGATACTTCTCTCTTCCAGAGGGCGCGGTGGTCGTCTCGGCGGGGGCGGACGAGGGGCTGAGGCTGGCGATGTCGCTTGTGGCGCATATGGGCGGGTCGTTGGCGTTGGTGGAGCCTACGTACGGCATGGCGCGGGTGGTGGCGAGGCAGGTGGGGCTGAGGCCCTTGGCGCTGGCCTACGGCGACGGCCTTGTGCTAGACGTTGACGCCGTGGTTAAGTCGGGGGCCGCCTCTGTCTACGTATGTTCGCCGAACAACCCCACGGCCCACGTGGTCAAGGAGCTGGAGGACCTTGCGGCTCGGTTTGACGGCCTCGTCATCTACGACGCGGCTTACGCAGAGTTCGCGGGGTACTGGACGCCTAGGCTTTACGAATACGGCAACGTGGTGGAGGTCCGGACGTTCTCTAAGGCTTGGGGCCTCGCGGGGCTGAGGGTGGGGTACATGGTGGCCCATAAGAAGCTGGCCGACGCGCTTAGGGCCATCTCGTTGCCGCACCCCATCTCCGCCTACTCTGCCAAGGTTGTGGAAAACGCCTTGGAGAAGGGCCGCCCCTACGTGGAGCGCTCAGTGAAGGAGGTGGAGGCTGTTCGGGAGTCCGTGGCGCCGAGAGTAAGAGGGGAGAAGTTCGTAGGCCCCGTCAATTTTGTCACTGTGAAAGTGGCCAACGCCGAGGAGGTGGCCAAGAGGCTAGACGAGGAGGGCTTTGTGGTGAGGACGCTGGGGCCTAAGCCTCTGTGCCCCTCGTGTATTAGGTTTACCCTAGCCCCCGCGCCCGTTATGGAGAGGTTTTTAAAAGCGCTGAGGGAGCTGGGGCTTGCCGACTAATCGGCTTTATACTTATAAAGTTGCTTTATAGGTATAAAGGTGCTGTTTGACCCGAGGCCTAAGACGCGTAGAGAGGACTTATACGACAGAGAGAAGGAGCTGGAGGCGTTTTCTAAGGCGCAGAGCCCCCTGATATTAGTAACGGGGCTGAGGAGGACGGGGAAGTCTTCTCTTATACACGTGGCTCTTCACGACAAGCCCTACATATACCTCGACGCCCGGTCGTTTGAAGAAAGGGGCTACATATCGTACGGAGACTTGTTAAAAGAGCTCCAAGCCGCGGTTAACCACGCGGTGGGGAGGTGGAGGTCGTTGTTAGACGTGCTTCGTCTAGTGGAGGGGGTGGAGGTGGCGGGCGCCGCTGTGAGGTTTAGGTGGGGCAAGAACAGGGTGAGGCTGGCGGATTTATTAAATAGGCTTGACCAGTGGGCTGGGGAGAGGGGGGCGAGGCTCTACGTGGTGCTCGACGAGGCGCAGGAGCTGTCTAAGCTACGTGGGGCCTCCGTTTTGCCAGCTCTGGCGTACAGCTACGACAACTTGAGGAACCTTGTGTTTGTGCTCAGCGGCTCCAAGGCCCGCCTGTTAGGCCAGTTTTTAAAACTGGAAGACCCGGAGAGCCCCCTATACGGGCGTGTGGTAGACCGAATTGAGCTTAAGCCTTTCACCGAGGAACAGGCCGTGGACTTTCTCACAAAGGGAGCCGCCGAGTGGGGCCTTACTATTGAAGACCCCCGCCAGGTTTATAAAAGGCTGGGCGGAGTCCCCGGCTGGCTAGCCATGTACGGGTACAAGTACGTAACCACTAGGTCGCACGACGTTGCGCTTAGAGAAACTCTAGAATCCGCAGTGTCGTTGATAAGGCAGGAGTTCCGCAATTTCCTAATCGGCAGAGAACAGGCGGAGGCGAGGTATTTAACGGTGATGAAGGCGGCTAAGCGTTGCGCCACTTGGTCAGAGATAAAAAGAGCCTTAGAAGTCGCCGAGGGGCGTGAGATAAACGACGCAGAGGTTACAAAGTTGATAAAAAACTTGGTGAACTACTCCTTCCTGGAGAAATTTGGAGACGTCTACTGCCCGCCGGACCCCGTGATAGGCGAGGCGTTTTAATTTTAAAAACATGTTTTTTACAAAGGCCATGGACCGTCCCCATGCTCCTCGCAATACCCTCTAAGGGCCGTCTACTAGAGCCAACCTTAAAGCTTCTCGAGGCGGTTGGAATAAGGCTCCTGGCCTCAGACGAGAGGGCGCTCGTAGTGCCCACGTCTTGGCGCGACGTAAATGTAATAAGGGCGAGGCCCGAGGACATACCCTACATCGTAGAGTCGGGCAAAGTCTGGGCCGGGATCACCGGACACGACTACGTGGAGGAGTCGGGGGCAAACGTAGAAGAGGTTTTGGAACTAGGCTTCGGCAGGGGCAAGCTGGTGGTGGCTGTGCCTAAGTCAAGCGGCGTATCGTCGGTGGAGGAGCTGCCCCCCGGCACCAGGGTGGCGACTAAGTTTGTCAACATAGCCTACCGCTACTTCGCCGAGTTAGGAAAGAGGGTGAGAGTAATTAGAGTGACGGGGTCTGTGGAGGTGCTCCCCCAGCTGGGCATCGCAGACGCCATCCTAGACGTAATGGCCACGGGAACGACGCTGGAGGTGCACGGCCTCACTCCAATAGCGACGGTGCTGGAGACGTCCGCCAGGCTTGTCGTACACCCCAGCTACGTAAACCACGACCTAACTAAAAAATTGGTCACGTTTATACAGGGCTACTACTCCGCCCAGGGGAAGAAGATGATCTTTTTAAACGTCCCCGCGTCTAGGCTAGACGACGTGTTGGCGGTGTTGCCAGCCATGGAGGCGCCGAGCGTAACCCGCCTAGCCAAGGGAGACGTCTACGAAGTCTTCAGCGTAGTGCCAGAAGACGAGTTGCCAGACTTAGTAATGCGGCTGAAAAAAGCGGGGGCCAAAGACATAGTAGTCACGTCGATTGAGAAGCTGATATCATAGCCACTCTGCACAGCCTCTGAGGTTGCCCTTGTACAACGCGTATCCCACAATCACGCCGTCGAAGCCAGCTTTTAACACCTCCTCCACGTGTTTACAATCTCTGATGCCTCCTGCGTATAGTACTATCTTCGCGACCTCTCTCAACGACGTGACGGGCACTTTTACAAAAGCCCCCGTGCCGGTCCCCTCCACGTCCACAGAGGTCACCACTACGCCGCCCAGAGGAGCCGCCTCTTTTAAAAGCCGCACAGCCTCCTCTACCCCAACTACGCCGCTTCTCCACCCGTCCACCACAACCACGCCCCCTCTGTAGTCTATTGAGGCCACCAGCCTCTCTCTATATAATTCCACAGTCTGTTTAAAAACCTCCGGGTTTTTAAAAGGCAGAGAGCCTACGACGGCGTATGCGCATCGGGACAACGCCCACCTTATCCACTCGACGCTTCTCAGCCCTCCGCCCAGCTGGCACCTACCGCCCAGCTCGGCCGCCACGGCGGACACAACGTCTATGTTTACAGGCGCGCCGGCCTCAGCGCCGTCGAGATCCACGACGTGGACCAGCGGGGCTTTGCTAAACCTCTTTGCCAAGTCCAGGGGGTTGCCCACGAATACGTACTCCCCCCGCCTGCCCTGTACTCTCTTGACGGCCTTGCCTCCCTCGATGTCGATAGAGGGGATGATCATGCCAACGTGCCCTTGGTGCTGGCCACGCCTCCTGCAGGCGCCATGGCTTGTCTAAGGGCTAACCCGAGGGCCTTGTGGGCGGCCTCTACCTTATGGTGGGGGTCCCTCCCCCTGAAGTATACGTGGACGGTGGCCTTGGCCTCTGTGGCAAGTGAGCGGACGAAGTGGGGAAACATGTACAGGGGGTACCCGCCGATTGCCAAGCCGGGGAGCCTCCCTCTCACCACCCAGTAGGCCCTCCCGCCCAGGTCCACAGCGGCGATTGCAAAGGCGTCGTCCATCGGCACGGCTGCCCAGCCGAACCTAGCTATGCCCCTCCTCTCCCCCAGCAACTGCGCCAAGGCGCGTCCCAAGGCGATGGCGACGTCCTCAACTAAGTGGTGCCCGTCGTCTAGGCTCCTCAAATCCCTGGCGTAGACGCGTCCTCCCAAACCGCTGTAAAACAGCAGGGTTTCCACCATGTGCGTGAGGAAGGGTAGCGGGGTCTCCACCGACAAATCGCCCCCAGGTCTCAGCTCCACCTCCACGGCCGTCTCCTTTGTCTCTCGTCTGACTGACACGGCATAGGCAAAATGTGGACATAAATACTTGTGTAACTATATATATAGCCTAGTTGTGTGACGCATGCCAGCGGTCAGGGTTATACCCTGCCTCGACATGGACGGGAAGGCGGGGGTGGTGGTCAAGGGGGTGAACTTCCTCGGCGTGAGGGAGGTGGGGAACCCGGTGGAGATGGCCGTTAGGTACGAGGAGGAGGGGGCCGACGAGTTGGTAATACTAGACATCACCGCGACTCCCGAGGGGAGGGGGACCTTCGTCCAGAAGGTGCGCGAGGTGGCGACCTCGGTGTCGATCCCCGTCGCCGTGGGCGGCGGCGTGAGGGACCTTAAAGACGCCGACGCGTTGTTTAAGGCTGGGGCAGACAAGGTGTCTGTAAACACCGCCGCTGTGAAAAACCCCAAGCTGGTGGAGACGCTGGCCTACGAGTACGGGTCGCAGTCTACTGTGGTGGCCATAGACGCTAAGAAGACGTCGTTTTTTGAAGTCTATATAAACGGCGGGAGGACTCCCACTGGCCTAAACGCGGTGGAGTGGGCTAAAAGGGCGGAGGAGCTAGGCGCCGGGGAGATACTCCTCACATCTATCGACAGAGACGGGACGAAGCTGGGGTACGACGTGGAGTTGATCAAGGCCGTGGCCCAGGCGGTTAGGATCCCCATAATAGCCTCCGGCGGGGCGGGGGAGCTGTCGCACTTCTACGAGGCCGTCGCCGCGGGGGCAGACGCCGTTTTGGCGGCAAGTCTCTTCCACTTCCGCATATTGACCGTGGGTGATGTAAAACGCTTTCTTCAACAACGGGGAGTAGAGGTAAGGCTATGAGGAGGGAGGCGATTCCCAGAGACGTAATTAGACAAGTCGAAGCCGTCGTAGACGACGTGGCGGGGCAGGGCCTCGAGGCCGCTTTAAAATACTCAGAACGTTTTGACGGCGTAAGGCCGGAGAAGCCCGTGGTAGAGCCAAGGCCTGGCGGAGAGCCGAGCGTCGTAAACGCAGCCCTAAAGGCGGCCGAGTCGTTGCAGAGGCTTTACGAAAAAATGAAGCCGGTGGACGTGTACGACTACTACGCGGGCTTTGTGAGGTATGTGATGTGGCGCCCGGTGAAAAAAGTCGCCCTCTACGTGCCGGCGCGCTACATATCTACGCTAGTTATGTTGGCAGTGCCCGCCAGGGTGGCCGGCGTGGAGGAGATATACGTGGTGACCCCGCCGCGCGGCGTCACGGAGGAGCTGCTCGCGGTGGCGGACCGGCTGGGCGTGAGGGGGGTGTTGCAAATAGGGGGCCCCCACGGCCTTGCATATGCCGTATTTCACATGGGAGTGGACATGGTGGCGGGGCCCGGCGGGCTGTACGTACAAGCCGCTAAATACGTCCTCTCGAAGAGCGTCGGCATAGACGGAATAGAGGGGCCCACGGAGCTTGTGGTATACGCAGAGTCGGTGCCGCCGGAGGCGGCTGTGAGAGGAGCCCTTGCCCAGTTAGAACACGGCCCAACCTCCTTTGCGTACGTCCTATCGCCCGACGAGGCGCTTCTCTCCGCAGTGGGGGAGATCTACAGGAGGGAGAAGACGTCTTCGATGGGCCCCCTGGAGACGAGAAAAGTGACGAGCTTGGCCGAGGCCGCCGAGTTTATAGACGCCGTGGCGCCGGAGCATTTAGAGATTTGGGGCAGGAGAGAGCTGGCGCATATGGTTAGAAACGTCGGCGCGATTTCTGTAAATGCGCCGAGCCCATACCTCGACTACGTGGCCGGGATCAGCCACGTCTTGCCCACAGGAGGCTCGGCGCGGTGGCGCGGCATAATTACGCCGGCGACTTTTATGAAGCCCATAGGCGTCGCCGAGGCGGTGGCCCCCAGCGAGCTTAGAGAGGCGGCGCGCGTATTGGCCAAGTACGAGGGTTTTCAACGCCACTACAACGCCTTGTAGGGCCATGGTCTGCGACGTCTTAGACAAACTTGAAAATGTGATTAGGAGCAGGATCGCCGAGGCTAACCCCCAGAGCTATACGTACCGCCTAGTCAGCGCCGGGGTGCCCCACGTCGCTAGGAAGGTGGGCGAAGAGGCCGTCGAGCTGGCCGTCGCCGCCCTCGCCGAGGACAACAAGAGGGTGGTAGAGGAGTCGGCTGACTTGTTGTACCACATGTTAGTACTGCTACACGCCAAGGGCCTCTCCCTCGCCGAGGTTTGTGAAGAGCTGAGGAGGAGGATGAAGTAACTGCGACTTCGGATAAACTTTTTAAGTAGACACAGCCATCCGCCTATGAGAAACATTCCTATTAACAAAGTTAGTGACTACATATGGGAGATACCTCCCGGCGTGAAGCCCTGCCAGAGGGTGCCGGTGAGGATTTACGCCGACAATGTGTTGTTGGAGAAAATGAAGGCAGACCTCACGCTCGAACAAGGCATAAACGTGGGCTGCCTCCCGGGGATCTATAAGTGGAGCATAGTCCTCCCAGACGCGCACCAGGGCTACGGGTTCCCCATCGGCGGCGTCGCGGCCATCGACGCGGAGGAGGGCGTCATCTCGCCAGGGGGGATAGGCTACGACATAAACTGCGGCGTCCGCGTGCTTAGGACAAACCTCACGGAGGAGGAAGTGAGGCCCAAGCTCAAGGAGTTGGTGGACACGATATTCAGACTTGTCCCGCCCGGCGTCGGCGGCACTGGGCACCTCAGGCTGTCGCCCGGCGAGTTTGAGCGTGTGTTGGCCGAAGGCGTCGAGTGGGCTGTGCGGAAGGGCTACGGGTGGGCCGAGGACATGGAGTACATCGAGGAGAGGGGCTCGTGGAGGCTGGCGGACCCGTCTAAGGTATCGGAAAAGGCAAAGGCTAGGGGGCGCGACCAGCTGGGCACCCTGGGCTCCGGCAACCACTTCCTTGAGATACAGGTGGTGGACAAAATCTACGACGAAAAGGCCGCCAAGACGTTCGGCATAGAGAGAGAAGGCCAAGTCGTTGTGATGATCCACACGGGGAGCAGAGGCTTCGGCCACCAAGTGGCCACAGACTACCTCGCCATAATGGACAGAAGAATGAGACAGTGGGGCCTAAACATCCCAGACCGCGAGCTGGCGGCTGCTCCGCTTAAAGACAAAGTGGCCGAGGACTACATAAAGGCGATGGCGGCCGCGGCCAACTTCGCTTGGACTAACAGACACATAATAATGCACTGGGTAAGGGAGGCCTTCAAGAAGGTCTTCGGCTCCATTGAGAAGGTAGGCCTGGAGGTGGTATACGACGTGGCCCACAACATAGCGAAACTGGAGGAACACGTCGTGGACGAAAACGGAACAGTGAAGAAGGTCTGGGTGCACCGTAAAGGCGCCACCAGGGCCTTCCCGCCGGGACGCCCCGAGATACCGGCAAAGTACAGAGACGTAGGCCAGCCAGTCCTAATACCTGGCTCTATGGGCACGGCGTCGTGGATCCTCGTGGGGACGCACGACGCGTTTAAGCTGACCTTCGGCACAGCGCCGCACGGCGCGGGCCGCGTGTTGAGCAGAGAGGCGGCGATCAGGATGTACCCGCCCCACAAGGTGCAGGAGGAGATGTCGAAGCGCGGCATAATTGTAAGAAGCGCCGAGACTGAGGTCATCAGCGAAGAGGCGCCGTGGGCGTACAAAGACGTGGATAGAGTCGTCGAGACGGCTCACCAAGTGGGGTTTGCCAAAAAGGTGGTGAGGCAGAGGCCAATCGGCGTCGTAAAGGGCTGACAAGATTTTTAAAACTTTGCATATTTTCCCTCGCCGGGACTGCGCCGAGTGAGAACGGCGCACTGCCGGCCTGTGACCTCGGCGGGGCACCGCCCCGTTGGATTTAAATACCTGTGTAGGAATTTATGTGAGAGGTGTCGTGGTAAGCATACAAGTGGCCATACTCCTTGCCGTTATTTTGGCAATCGCCTTTGCAGTTGCCTCTTACCTATATACAACTTTTAACGCGGCCACCCAGTACACTTATATAGCGGTGACGCAGGCCTACGCATATCCCCTTGGAGACGGCGCCGGCGTCAAGTTGTGCATCTCCGTCGGCGGCGCTGGGGGGCTGGCAATAAGCGGGGTGGAGCTAAACGGCGTCGGCGCCACGAAGGTGGAAGTGTACGTCCGAGGCTCTCTGGCGTCGCAAGTGAGGGCCGGCGATGTGGCGGAGGTCAAGGCATTTGTGCCTGGGGCTCGGGTGGCGCCTGGCACGATGCCTATTGGAAGACTTTACACCAGGGAGGGGTTCTCTTTTGTATTTACGGCTACTGTGGTGAACGGGGAGCCGGCGTGTATTAGCTAATTTAAATAATAGTCTGCTTTATTGTGGAGCCTGAAGATTTGGGAAAGCTAGTACTGGTCTCTAGCCCCGACGCAGGAGGTGGCCGCGTGTTTTTCACAGTGACTCGCATAGACGTTGAGAAGAATAGGTACGAGTCTTCTATCTGGGTTTACGACGGGGGCGTGCTGAGGGTATTTCTGCCAGGTCCTTTTGACATAGTTGCTAAGAGCACGCCGAGTGGGTCTAGGATTGCTTTTTTGTCTCGGAGGGGTTTTGAAGAAAAAGAACGCGGCGTCGGCTTATACGTGGTGGAGTGGGGAGGCGAGCCTCGTCTGCTTGCCAAGTTTCTAGGAGTGCTTGACTTTGGATGGAGTCCAGACGGAGAGCGCTTATTTGTAGTAGCATACGAGGGTAGCCGAGAGGACGATGTGAAACATGTGGCTAGACTGCCGCTTTGGATAAACGACTTCGGCTACGCCTACAACGTCTCTTCTCACTTATACATCGTCGATGTGTACAGCGGGGTGGCGGAGAGGATCACCCACGGCGACGTAAAGGTGTTAAGGGCTTCGTGGAGCCCTGACGGTTGGCGTATAGCTTACACCGTCGCCCCCAATTGGAAGACTCCGTACATATTCGACGTGGTGTTATACGACCTAAGGACTGGACATGCTTCGCCGCTGGCCTCCGGGTTCTCTGGAATGGGCGACTTGGCTTGGAGCCCAGACGGCCGGCTTGTGGCTTTTATTGGCCACAGGCGGCCGCGGGGGTTTGCGTCTCATAACAGAGTGTGGGTAGTGGGGGAGTCTTTGGAGCCTATGTGCTTGACCTGCCAGTTTAGACACGGTGTTGGTAACAGTGTTAATAGCGATGCTAGAGGGCCGAGCTATGCAAAGCCGTTGTATTGGACCAGCCGTGGTTTGTTTTTCCAGTCCACGGCTGGGGGCTCTGTGGGGGTTTATTCGGTAGATATTGATGGCAAAGTAGAGAGAGTGTTGGCTCCCCGGGGCGTTGTGGACGAGTTCGTGCCTATGGAGGACGGCTTTGTCTACACCTACATGGAGGCGCATCGTCCAAAAGAGTTGTACATCTGGGACGGGGCTGAGAGGAGGGTTACAAAATTTAACGACTATATAGTAGAGAAGTGGGGCCTGCGGAGGCCAGAACAATTTGTCTTCAAGGCCAGCGACGGCGTAGAGGTGGAGGGGTGGGTCCTGTTTCCAAGAGGTGAAGGCCCTCATAAGTGGGTTTTGTACATACACGGGGGGCCGAAGACCGCGTATGGCGAGGGCTTTATGTTCGAGTTCCACCTATTAGCCTCTAGGGGGTATGCCGTGGTGTTCACAAATCCAAGGGGGAGCGACGGATATGGCGAAGAGTTTGCAGACATTAGGTGTAGATACGGCGAGCGTGATTTTCAGGACTTAGTAGAGGCTGTTGAATACGTCCTCTCCCACCACCCTCTTGACAAGTCGCGCGGCGCCGTGGCGGGCGGGTCGTACGGCGGTTTTATGACAAACTGGATAATTACACACACCGATATGTTCAAGGCGGCTATTACGCAGAGGTCTATTTGTGACTGGGTTTCTATGTACGGGACGACAGACATCGGCTGGTATTTTGTAGAAGACCAGATATGTTGCACCCCCTGGAGGGGTAGAGAGCTGTGTATAGAGAAGAGCCCGTTGTACCTTGCCGACAGGGTCAAGACACCGACGCTGATAATCCACTCTATAGAGGACTACAGAACGTGGCTAGACCAGGGCGTTATGTTCTTCGCCGCGCTTAAGCTCCACGACGTGGACGCTAGACTCGTTCTATTTCCCGAGGAGAACCACGAGCTGACCCGGAAAGGTAAGCCACGACACAGGGTAGAAAACTTTAAGGAGATTTTAAATTGGCTAGACAGCCATGTATAGACGAGTCCGCTTGGTCTTAGACACAGGAGAGGTCTTTGAGGGCGTCTTGATGCCTCCCACTCAGCTGAGCGACCCGGACGTGGTGGTGGTGAAGTTGAAAAACGGCTACAACGTGGGCTTTAAGAAGAGTAGGATAAGAGAAATGGTAGACCTCGGCGAGGTGCCGCCCCCCGCTTTTAAAACCACGGAGACGCCCCGTGGGGAGGGGCCTCTGGTGTGGGTACTCGCCGCCGGTGGGACCATCCTCTCGAGAGTTGACTACGTGACGGGCGGCGTGTATCCCACGCTAAGCGCCTCGTACCTCTTTGAGCTTCTAGGAGGCTTGGAAACCCCCCTCGAGTTGGTAGAAGTCACGTCGAAGTTCAGCGAGGACTTCACCCCCGCCATCTGGTCCCTCCTGGCGTCTAAGGTGGGGGAGGCCTTTGAAAAAGGGGCGAGAGGCGTGGTGGTCCTACACGGCACAGACACTATGCACTACACTGCCGCCGCCTTGGCCTTTGCATTTAGGGAGGCCCCCGGCCCTATTGTCCTCGTAGGCGCGCAGAGGTCAAGCGACAGGCCCTCCACAGACGCCGTGTTGAACCTAAAGGCCGCGCTGGCCGTGGCCGCCAGGGCCCCCTTCGCCGAGTCTGTGGTCGTGATGCATAAGACAAGTAGCGACTCGGCCATTGCTGTGCACAGGGGGACTAGGGTCCGGAAGATGCACACCTCAAGGAGAGACGCCTTTCAGTCTATCAACGCCCCCCCTCTGGCCGAGTACTTGCCAGATCAAGACCTTTTGAAAATTCTTGTTGAGGAGTACAAGCCGAGGGGCGGCCTGTCCTACACTGCCAAGTTCGAGGAGGCGGTGGCGTTGGTCAAGTTCTACCCTGGCATGCAGCCGAGGTTTTTAGAGGCTCTGCTCGACCTAGGGGTCAAGGGGGTTGTGATAGAAGGCACGGGCTTCGGACACGTGGGGGAGTACCTACTCCCCGCGGTGAAGAAGCTCGTCGACAACGGCGTAGTGGTGGCGATGACCAGCCAGACGTTGTACGGAAGGACGAATCTCTACGTCTACAGGCGGGGCCGCGAGCTCCTGGCCCTAGGCGTCGTGCCTCTGGAGGACATGTTGCCCGAAGTGGCGTATGCAAAAATGTCGTGGGCGTTGGCAAACTTCAAAAAAGAAGAGGTGCCACAGGCGCTGAGGAGGCCCTACGCATATGAGATAGACCCACGAAGCGACCCCCTCGGCTTCGGCTCGCCTTAATGCTTAAAGCCCCCTCAAGTGGCTCCGCCATGGACCTAGTGGCTGTGGCAGATACCCTGTGCAAGACGCCGAGAGTGGGGTGGCTTCAGCGGGGGGTCTCAGACGCAGAGACTGTGTGTCAGCATTCCCTATTAGCGACTCTCTTAGCCGCGGAGGTGGCCGCGAGGTTGCAGACTGAAGGCGCCGACGTAGATCTATCAAAAGTACTGGCAGTGGCCGCGGTCCACGACTTAGCCGAAGCCTTCCTGGGACACCCAGGCAAAGAGGTCAGGGAAAGAGTCCGGTGGGAAGAATTGGAGGAGGAGATCTTCAAAAAAGAGCTGCCGCACCTAGCCGAGCTGTTCCGTTGGTATAGGTATGAGACGAACCTAGTGGGGAGGATAGTGGCGTTCGCCGACAAGCTGGCCACGTTGATACGAGCCTGCCGTTATTGGCAACTAGGCCACGACACCGCAGACTTGGCGAGGACTTTGTATAAAAAGCTCATAAACTACGACGAGTTTACTCACATCCTAGACCACTACGTATCTATGTATTGCAGAGATGCGCCGCTGACGTAGCCTACGCCAAATATTCTACCTTGACGGTTTCAGGCCTGTAGGGCGTAATGAAGGATTTCCCCAGTGGGTCCTCCAATATTAGAGTAAACCCCCCTTCCTCAATCTTGCGGTGAACTTTGGCGATGAAGGCGTCTACTACATCGCTTTTCTCAGGCTCAAGAGTCTTTAGCCTCTCTGCGTAGTCTATCACCTTGTACAAAAACCCCTCCACCGTGGTGATGTAAGACTCGCCGTGGCTCCCAGGTTCGAGAGTAAACCCCAAGTCTGGGGAATACACAGTGCCGCTCTTGCTACGGATTAGGAAAGACTTAGCCACGTCGTCGCCGTCTCTTGGGGTGAAGATAACTCTCGTCGGCTTGCCCACCTCTGCGTACTCGACGTCTGTGAAGCGATAGCCGCAGCTGTGGCAGTGGCCTGTCTGGATTAAGACGTTGCCGAAGAAGGGAGTGTCGTATAACAGCTCGACGTAGCGTAGGCTCTTCTTTCCACATGCTGGGCATGTTAACTCGGCCGAGAATAGAACCGACACGTCTGCCCCATCTTAATCATTTAAAAATGTGTCTAAACCAAGCCCCCATGGATAGGTTCGACGTGGTGGTGGGGCTGGCGGCGGTGGTGTTTATATCACTTGTGCTGTCCGGTCTGTGGAGCTTGGTGTACATGCCTCAATGTGGCATACTGTCTGGCTACGTCATTCTGGGCATCTTGACTGGGGCGTCTCTTCTGTTGTCGAGGTGGTACAAGACGCTCGAGACTGTGGGCATGGGGCTACTGCTACTGTTCCTACTCGCGATGTGGCTCACAACGGCGAACCCGGGGGCTCTCCTGGGCTGTTAGTACGTCAAGTATATAAACACGTAAAGACGGCGTAGACATGCCTGCTAGGTCTGAATTGCGCAAGAGCAAGAGGCGGAGGAAGATATTCTTCATCGCACTTGCGGCTCTCATATTTGCAGAGACTGGATACATACTAGGAATTACGGGGCTTATCAACATATTTTTTGGTCCCAAGGCGTCTAACTCCGCTTCTTTTGACGTGGTCTTAAACACGGCGCGTAGCTACGTTTTTTATAACGGGTCTGTGACGGAGGGCCCGCCTCCGAAGTACCGCGACGCTTACGTATACGTGTTTTACTACCAGCCCGGCGTCTCTCTTCCAAGCTCCGCGGCGGCTAAGCTCGTCTTAGACTCCGCCGAGAGGCCGGTCTACGTGGTGCCAATACCGATCCAGGGCACCGGCGTGTTGATAGACGACTTTAACATCCCCACCACTCCGAAGCACCCGATAGTGGTGTTGACCTACAGCCGAGACCAGCTAATCCAAGTAGATACGTGGGTAAATAACATACTTAACAAATTCAACGTGGGGCTGGGCCAGACAGGCGCCGTTAGGATCACCGTAAACAACGGCGTCGTTCAGGGGGTGATAGTTGTGTAAGGCTCCACGTAGGTGCAGTCCACTTCGCCGCCTCCGCTGATGATAGAGCTAAGCGACTTGGAGTCGTCAATTGAGCAGTAGTAGGCGGGGACCCCCATTTTCGCAATCTCTAAGCCGCTCTCCACCTTCTTCCTCACGCCCCCCGTGACGTCTATGCCGGCTGTGCCCTCCACCTCTAGGCCGCGTGTAATTTTTCTAATCTTCTCAGCGCCGACCGCGCCGGGCGGAGCAGTGTATATCCCGTCTACCTCCATTAGGAAGACCACAGCCTTAGGCTTGAAGTGTCTAGTCAGCTCCACCGCTATGTCGTCGCCGCTGATGACCACGTAGCCCTCGTCTGAGGGCACCACGTCTCCGTGGAGTAGGGGGTACAGCCCCCTCTCCAGGGCATGCGCCACGACCTCAGGCCGCGTCAAATGCCTACCCCAAAACAACTCGCTTGGCTCCATCGGCAACGCGGGGACCCCCGCCTCTAACAGCTCCTCGACGACGTACGAAGTAAGCCGCCTCAGCGAGGCCTTTGTGTAGGCAATGCCTACGGGAGTGAGGCCAAAGGACTTGACGTGGGGGTGGGCAAAGGAGCCGGCGCCGTGTATCAACACAGCCCTGACCCCCCTCAACAGAGACGCGATTTTGGCCACCCTACCCCTCCTGTACGTGTAAGGCCGCCTCTTGTCGGTAATCGCCGAGCCGCCGAACTTGACGACGTACATCAGTACTGCCTCTCTACTATGAAGTACAACAGCTCTCTAAGCTCTTTGTTGTTCGGCACTTTTGAAAGGTGGCGCTCCGCCTCGGAGCGGTAGCGCTGCGCCATCCTCAGCGCCTCCTCCCTCGCGTCCGTGGAGTCAATAAGCTTAACGGCCTTTTCCACGTCGGCCTCGCCAACTACTTCTTTCGACAGTATGGAGAGGAGCTGCTCCTTCCCCGACGGTGGCAGCTTAGACAGCGCCAAGGCAACCACGGCGTTGCCCCTCTTATGTTCTTTAATGTCTTTGCCAATCTCCTTCCCAAACTTCCTTGGGTCTCCGTATATGTCCAACACGTCGTCGATGATCTGAAACGCAATGCCGGCGTTAAGGCCGAAGTTCCACGCGGCGTCCACCACCTCGCCTTCTTCAGTCACAGACATAGCCCCCCACTTAGCCGCCGCGGCGATTAAAACTCCCGTCTTCAGAGAGACCATGTGGACGTAGTCCTCTATAGTGACGTCGGCCCGCCTCGCCTTGACGAAGTAAGGGTCTGCGCGGCCGGCGTATTCAAACAAGATGTCCAGCCTCTCCCCCTCGTCAATGGCCTTAACGACCTTAGCCACCTCTTTTGCAAAGACGGTCGGCTTGGGCGTCTCTAACACAGCCTCTTCAATCGCCTCCCTGTACCAAATCCCTATCAATATCGCGGCGTTGTCCCCAAAAGCCTTCCTCACGGTGGGAAGCCCCCTCCGCACGTCCCCCCTGTCTATAATGTCGTCGTAAATAAGTGAGTAATTGTGAATCAGCTCTACAATGGCGGCGGCGGGCAGAGCCGGCCTCCACTGACCAGACACAGCCTCGGCCGTGGCTAACGTAAGAAGCGGCCTAAGACGCTTTCCCCCAGTCTTTATCTGGTAAAGCACCTCTTCCCTAAAGTCGGGGGCCAGGTCGACGGAGAGGTATTTCACGAGGGCGTTTTCAATCTCAGCGCCGTATTTCTCGTGGAGTCTCGTCAAGATGTCCATGCCACAACAAATTTTACGTGTTATAAAGTGTGTCGTCTGGAAACTCATTTATAACTACAGGATTAGAAACGCGATGGACCTTTACTTCGTCACCATCCCCTCCATCGCCCTCTTGGCCCTTTTCGCGATGAGGAGGCGTTACCTCACGCCGAGGGGCACCGCCGTGGCCGTTGCGGTTGGGTCTGCCGTGGCTCTGGCGCACGTGGGGCTGTTTATCCTGCTGGCGCTGTTCTTTGTCTCTTCTTCGGCGCTGACGAGGTTGCGCGCGGAGTGGAAGAAGGCGATGGGGCTTAAAGACGTGTCTGGCCGCTCGCTTAGGCAGGTGTTCGGCGTGGGGACGCCTATTGCCCTGTACTCGTTGTTGTACGTGGCCACTGGGCGGCAGGAGTTCTTAGGCGCCGCCGCCGTCTCTACGGCTGTGGCGACGGCAGACACGTGGGCCAGCGAGGTCGGCGTGGCGTATGGAGGCGTCCCTCGTTACATCATAGCGCCGTGGCGTAGAGTAGACCCCGGGGTCTCCGGCGGCGTTACGCCTGTGGGCATGCTCTCCTCTCTGGCGGGGGCTTTGTTTATGGGGGCGTCTGCTCAAGCTCTCGGCGTGGCGGGCCCCTTCTGGCTAGTCGCCGCCTTGGGCTACCTAGGCGAGTTGCTTGACAGCGTCGTGGGCGCGTTGGCGCAGGTGAAGTACGTCTGTGGGGGCAAGGTGTACGAGACGCCGACGCCGGGGTGTGTGAGAAAGGGGCTTGTCAGCAACGAGGCGGTGAACTTAATCAGCGGCTTGGCGGCCGGCGGCTTGTACATCTACTTGTCTTGAGGCGCGAAGCTTAAATTAACAGCCACACGGCAACTTATGAAAGTCTACGTGGAGGAGTTTACGGTATCCACACGGGCGAGGGAGGAGGTGGTGGTGATCACCGGCGAGGTGGAGCGGGTCGTGAGGAAAAGCGGCGTGAAAAACGGCATTGTCCTCATCTACGTCCCACACGCCACAGCCCTGCTTACGGCGAATGAAAACGAGCCGCGTCTAAAAGAAGACATTTTGAACAAGCTCCGCGCCCTGTTCCCCAGGGGGGCCGGCTACAGACACGACGAGATTGACGACAACGCCAACGCCCACCTCGCCAACTTATTCGTCGGCTTTCACTTAGTGATGCCAGTAGTAAACGGAGAGCTTAGGCGTGGCACTTGGCAAGAGGTGATGCTGATAGAAATGGACGGGCCTAGGCCGAGGAGGACGGTGACTGTGGTGGTCGTCGGGGAGTAGCACGCCCCCTCCCCTCATGTGGCCCCGGGGAGAAGCCCGGGCCGCTCTCGGCCCGCGCGGGGCCACATCATCGGGGTCCTTTGCGGCGAGCCGGAGCGGGGGACGGACACCCCGGCGCCCCGCGGCGAGGGGCGCGTCTTAACATCCCATGTGCCTAGAATTCGCCCCGGTTTATATGTTTTTCGCACCTCCTCACTAGTTCAACCTGGCCCCACGGCGCTCCGACGTAGTTCAACCGTAAAAACGTATAAAACCGTCTTGACGTAATCTACGTCTAAGCGCCGCCGACGCCGTCTTCGGCAGGTTTCCGTATGTCTTTTTCGTCGCCGACTCAGCGCTTTACGTAGTTGAACACGCCGTTGTCTCCTATATAGGCCTTGAAACCGCTCTTTACACAGTTTTCTATCTTTCGACTTGTGTAAAGGGTAGGTGGGTAACCGGTCTTGCAACCCGGTCTCTTGCTGTTTCGCGCGCCATTGCAACCGCGTCGACGTCTCCGCCGTGGAGCGGGTGCAGAGGACTAGGTGGAAGTACGCGACCGGGAGTCCGTACTACCTGTCCGACGTCCGGTGCCCCAGGTGCGGCGCCGGGGTGCGCGACGTAGAGGGCGTCGCGTTCTGCGACTCGTGCGGGCTCGTAACAGAGGCCAACCGCGTCCCACTGTACTGGGTGCTGAAGAGGTGGAGGGAGGCGGCCGCCGCCCTGGCCCCCGGGTGACCCCCTCTTCCTCCGGCCTCCGCCGCCTCCCGCAGACGTCGGCAGGTGAAAGTCTGACGTTTTTCCACCTGCCTGTGCAGGTGGAATTTCGGCGAATTTCCACCTGCGCGCGTCCGCGGGGGGCGCCCTCCGTTGCGGCCGTTGCAAGGCAAGCCGCGGGAGGGGGCAAGCGGCGGGGAGGGGAGCTCGCGTTTACGAAAGGGCTGTCACGACAGCGACTGGGGAAAAAGAGGGGGTTTGCGGAGAGGTTTTGGCCGTGGTGGCGGCTTGTGCGGCGGCTTTGGTCTTGATTTCTCGCCACTTCTTCAAAGCCCAGTGTATGGGTACGCGGTCGCGTTCGGCGATGAAGCCGCAAGAGTCGCAAATCATCACCCTCTCCACCTCTCTCAACTTGTTGTCGCACCTTGGGCACTTGGTCGATGGGAGTACCTTACGCCGCACTGGCACGCCGTACCAGGCGGCCTGTTCCTCTACCCTCTTCGCCAGTTTGCGCATCCCCGCCAACAGTATCTTGGCGTGGGGCGGCAACGACCTGTGCAACTCTCTGACGCTTTTGTCGAAAGGCGTATCTATCCAGACCTCTGCCTGTTCTCTGAGGGCCAGCTGGACTATCTCGTGTGCGGTTTTGTTGACGAAGTCGCGTATGATGTTGCGGATACGCCTCGCCTTCTTGTTTCTTATCTTGCTCTCGTCTTGTCTCAACATCTGTTTGTACAACCTCGCCACCCTCTCCGCCGGAGCCTTAAACTCCTTAACTTCTCTGATCTTACCGTCGATTAGCGCCACAACGACGCCGTTGTGAAGGGCGTTTACGTCAACTACGACGAGCTTCTTCGGCTCTATCGGTCTTGCGTCGCGCCTAAACACAAGGGCGACGTAGAGATAGCCGTCTTCAACCCATGCCTCGGCGAAGGCTAGCTTGCCGCCCTCTTCCAACCTCTGGCGGATGTACCTAACTTCGTGTTCTCTTAACTTAACCACGATAGATCGCCCCGGGATGACCCTCCTCAGTCGCAACTCGCCAGTGGGCAAGTCGACGAAGACGCCTCTGCCATAGTCGCGTTCGTTGTTAACACGTACTTGACAATCGAATTTTGCATAACCGTTGTTGCGATCTTTGAAGTACATCAGTTTATCGTAGAAGTACATCAACCCTCTCAGCTCTGCGATACCTCTCGCCAGTTCGGCGTAACTGTTGTGGATAAGCCTTGCAAGCGCCTCGGCGCCCTTCAGCACGGAGACCAGCGCCCTCCTCTCCTCTTCGGCGAAGTCTGTTAGCGACCGCCTTATCTTCAAAGTTCTGTACCTCATGGGAATGTATGGATACAAGCCAGGTTGAATACTTTTTGCCTATAGACAAACATCAAATTTCTGAAAACTCCGTAAAGCGCGGTTTTCAGCCGTGTATAGGAACTCTCGGCGGGCTAAACTCAGTCAAGCGCTAGGTCTACGACGTGGAGGACATACAGTAACCCGCCGAGAACGGCGTCGATGCCGCTTTGACAGAGATTATGTCAATGCAAGTCTGTGCGTTTCCATGGTTGAACCGTTTCGGGACACCGTAAGGTTAGGTTGATCTAACTATGGGGAGCTAAAAGCATATAAACCATCAGCAAATTTTAGATACATAGGATACTAATAGCGCGGTCCCTACCCCTCACGTGGCCCCGGGGATGCCCGGAGCAACTCTTGGCCAGCGTGGGGCCACATGTCGGGGTGTTAACCGGCGGGGGCTAGCCAGCGCCCTCAGCGACGGGGGCTACGTTTCATACGTCTCTCTGTGTGTGTGGTGTTTATTGATTTCTCTCCGCTGTTCACCCCTCTTTGCGTCTCCTCCGCCGTGTCTTCTGTAAAGCCTTTCCTGGACGTAATCTTTGTCTAAGTATCCAGGGGCAAGTTGTGGTTGAGGAGGATCATCCCGGGGCGAGCCATAGTGATAAAGCTGAACAGGAAGGAAGTCAGGTACATCCGCCAGAGGCTTGAAGAGGGAAGCAAGTTGACTTACGCAAAGGCTTGGGTTGAAAATGGATACCTCTACGTAGCTCTTGTGTTTAGAGGTGACGTAGGAACGAGGCCGTGTAATACAGGCAGAAGACAGGAAACACAATAATACCCAGGGGGCTGTTTGTGAAGTGGGGTTTTATTTTAGTTCGGGCCCAACTACATGAATCATCGTTTTAATCTCTCCGACTTCAGAAGCGTGTTAAAAACGGTGTACCAAGGCATGCTTAAAATCGTCGGGGAGGCCCGGGGATCTTGTGTCTCGTTCACCCCTAGGAGGGTGTTGGAATTCGGCGGCGTCGACACCACGGCCCCCGTCGCATTGACGCTTGTAAAGCACATCTTGGAAAAATTAGTAGAAGCGGGGCTAATGCAGAGAGACGACTCGCGCGCCAGGACTAGGTACGTCTTGTGCAAGAACTCCCCACTGTGGCAGAAGCTGAGAGGCGCCGACTCAGACACACTGAAAATATTAGAGGAGGTAACGGCTGAGTAGTGGAGAAGGTTTTCCTCAGCAGATTATTAGAGAGGCTTGGGGAGGAGGACAACGACGTGTCTTACGTAGGGGAGTGGGCTTTTAAAATCGACGGGTCGTCTGCCTCTACTTCAAAGCTACCTTTCCAGACGTGGAGAGACTTCGGTTGGCGTAACGTTGCCGCGGCGTACAGCGACATGCGTGTGAAATATGTGGAACAGGCGTATATGGTCGTCTCTGTTACGGCTCCCGACATAGAAGTGGCACGTGAGGTGGTAGAGGGGGTGTTAGAAGCGGCGCGGGGCCTACCTGTCAAATACGTAGGAGGCGATTTAAACCAAGGCGGCGAGGTGGTAGTAGACGTCGCCCTCGTCGGGAGAGCCCCGGCTAAACTCGGAAGGAGGCCTAGGCCTGGGGACGTTTTGATAACCATGCCACAATTCGGTTACACCTCTATAGCGTATAGGCTTTGGAGCGTGGACCACCCCGCCGTCAGAAAAGGCGTAGAGGCGCTTAGGAGGCCCCTTCCCCTCTGGCCTTTGCCTC
The DNA here is from genome assembly GCA_038879095.1 of Pyrobaculum sp. Lineage (GTDB taxonomy): Archaea > Thermoproteota > Thermoprotei > Thermoproteales > Thermoproteaceae > Pyrobaculum. The sequence continues at coordinate 44,934 of JAVZUI010000004.1, forward strand.
CGCTGGAGTGCGTCACCGCCAGCATGGACTCTTCAGACGGGCTGGGGGACGTCCTCTGGACAATGGCCAGGGGCGTAGACATCAACGTCACGTCTCTTCCAACCACCGCCGAGGTGTTAGACTTCGCCTCTACGTGGGGCCTAGACGTCGAGGAGCTGGTGTTCAACGGAGGCGAGGAGTTCCTGCCCGTCTTCGCCGTGAGGCGCGGGTGCGAGGTGGGGAGCCCCTATGTCGTCTTTGCAGAAGTAGTAGAGGGCACAGGGCGGGTCTTCTGGAGAGGACAGGAGTTGCGGTGGCGGGGGTGGGGCTACTTTAAATAACGCTACTTCTCTATGTACACGTATTCGTAGATGTGGATGTAGTACGTGGAGTAGTTGCCGACTAAGATTGCGAAATGTTCTGCGCTAAACGTCGTCGAGAGCGTGTCGTTTACACATCTGAGCTGCGTCTTATCTACAAGAGTGTACTGGCCGTGAAGTATGCCGGTGTACACCCCTGTGCCTAACAGCGTGCCCCACACTACGCCCGTTAACACGGCGTTTTCTGGCACATGTGGGTACAGAGTTGACTGAATAGTGGAAGTGGTGAGGTCAAAGGAGAGCGACTGGATGCTCCTCACCGCGGCGATTATTTGAGTGGGTCGTAGCCAATCCACCGCCCACGAGGCGTTTCGCTTGCGCCACTGTATGCTGTACACAAAGACGTCGTCTTTAAACCCCCAGGTGTAGTTTAGCTTAAGTAGCGACTTGTTCCTCACCTTAGACATAGCCCTGCCGAACAAAACCCCCAGTTCTTTGTAAACGCTGATGTTTAACGTGCGGACAGCCCTAACCGCCCTGTCCTCCGCCGCTTTGCAGACTGCCGCCGGGAGCGTCGCCGTAAGTGATTCCCACTGATCTACGGCGAATTTTGCATACCTATAAGCCGCGAGAGAGCCCTCGTACTTGTCCTCCAGTAGTACAAATACGCCTGTGAGAAATAGGAGGATGAGGAAGGCGACGGTGAAGAATATAGCCCACCACACTAAATAACACCAATTAAATCCACCTTACAGCCGAGGCAGGAGGACGCCGAGTGACTGCGTAGACGCCGCTATAGCGTCGTCACGGCCCCCTCGTCTGCCACTAACACAACGGCGTCTTTCCTTTTTGCAAAAATCCCAGTCTCGACGACGCCCGGGATGTGCTTAATCTCGTCTTCAAGAGAGGGGTCCACGGGGCCGTCGGGCCGCCAGTCTAAGATGTAGTTCCCGTTATCTGTAACCACTGGGCCGAGCTTCCCCTCACCCATTCGCAACGTCGCAGACCCGCCGTATTTCTGAACGATCTGCCTCGCGGCGTATCTCCAAGCCCAGGGCAACACCTCGACGGGGACGGGGTTCTTCGAAGGTATTTTGTCCACCAGCTTGCCTCGCTCTATCAACACTACGAACTTCTCCGCGGCGTAATCGACAACCTTCTCCCTAAGCAAGGCCCCCCCTCTGCCCTTGAGCAACACCTTGTCCGCAGTCACTTCGTCGGCTCCGTCAACAGCCAAGTCCACTCTATCCACAGCCCACATGGGCCTAAGCCTATCCCCAAGCCCCACCTCGTGCGCCAGAATTTCGCTGTCTGCCGAAGTGGCCACAAGGAGGAACTCCAGCTCTTTGAGAGACGCCAAGGCCTTTATAAACTCCCTTGCAGTAGTCCCCGACCCCAGGCCTATTACCATGCCGCTTTTTACAAACTTCAGAGCCTCCCGTGCCAACGCGGCCTTAAGCATAGAAAAACTTGAGTTAGGGGAAGGCCTCTGCTGTGAGCAACGCCCTGAGCACGTCTCTGATGCTTATCACGCCGATTACCCGCCCGCCCTCCACCACAGGCATGTGCCTGATGTTGTTCTCAATCATTTTAACTGCGGCGGAGAGGACTGTGTCGTCTGGCGAAGCTGTGATTAAGCTTTTACGCGCCACTTGTTCCAGAGGCGTCTTGAAGTCCACCTCCTGCGCCAACAGCCTAACCACGTCGCGTTCAGTGATGATGCCTACGGGGCGCCCTCCCCGGTCCACTACGACTACGCTACCCACATTGGCGGCGTACATCTTAGCCACGGCGCATTCAATAGGCTCGTCTGCGTAGCACGAAACAACGGCGTCTTTAACCAATTCCCTAACTTTCATTAGTACAATATTTACAGCTCTTTAAAAGTATTACCGAGTATAACGAGTACACTCCATCACAGCCAAAAACTTATTAGAGAAGACTCGGGAGAGGACATGAGAATACTTGAGATAAACGTAGACGACAAGTCCGTCGCCACGAGGGAGATCGACGCCTCCGGGCCTCTTGAGGCCGCGTTGAAGATACACAAAGAAAAAGAGACCTGGCGCCTAGACCCCCTCTCGCCCGAAGTTCCCCTGGTCTTTGGGCACGGGCCCTTTGTGGGGGGGAGGCTATACGGCGTACACCGCCTCCTCTTTGTCTTTAAAAGCCCGCAGACGAGGACGCTACACGTCTCAGCCCTGGGAGGGGCCGCGTACAAGGCCATGGGGATGGGCGCCGACGCCGTGTCTATAGTGGGCAAGGCCCCGCGGCCGACGGCCGTATTTATTGCAGACGGCGCGGTGGACTTCGCAGAGGTGGAGCCCGTAGGCGCGTACGAGCTCATCAAGACACTGTACGCAAGGCACAGAGAGTTCTTCCAAAAACACGACGCGAGGGCGTTGGTGGTGGGCCCGGCGTCGTACACAACGTACAACGGGGCCGTGGTCTCCGTCGACGTAGACGCCAGAAGCGGAGAGTTTAAACTAGGCGCCGAGGACTTCGCCGCGAGGGGAGGCCCCGGCACAGTCCTCGCACAGGGGCACAACGTCGCCGCGGTAGTAGTGGGGGGAGCAAAGAAGGCCAAGCGCCCACAGGTGGCAGACGCCGATGCGATAAACCAAATCTTTAAGCTCAGGGCCGGGAAGACCTACATAGAGGTGCTAAACGAAAAGACGGTGAAGTACAGGTACGACCCCAAGGCCGGGTCAGGCGGCACCTTCGGCATAAACTACCCCCACTACCGCGACCTGCTACCCCTCTTCGGCTACAAGTCCATCTATATGCCAAAGGAGGTGCGCATAAAACACGCAGACGTTATAATGAGACTGTTTTGGAAGCCCTTCCAAGAGGAGGTCTTCGAAAAGGCCAAGAGCTGGTACAACTGCGGCGAGCCCTGCCCAGTGGTGTGTAAAAAAGTGTGGCGAGGGAAGAAGGTAGACTACGAGTCCTTCCACGCCGTCGGCCCCTTCATAGGAAACTACATATTCGAAGAGGCAGTCCCCCTAATAGACGCCATAGACAAAATGGGCCTAGACGCCATCGAGACAGGCCACGTAATTGCGTGGCTGTTCGACGCCGTCCACCACGGGCTGTTGAAGCCGGAGGAGGTGGGCCTAAGCCAAGCCCCCGCCTTCGACCCACTCTCCTTCAAGCCCGAGGTCGACTCGCGTATAAACGCAAAGCTTGCCATGGACCTGATACAAAACTTTGTAAACAGGGCCACAGAGGTGTTAGCCACCGTGGCCCAGTGGGGCATTAGGAGGGCGGCCCGAGAGCTTGAGAGAAGATTTAAAGACAGGGTGAGACAAGTGGGGGTAAGGTTCAGAGACCTCGCGGTATACGTGGCGTACGGAACGGAGGGCTACATGACGCCCAACTTCTACTGGGCCCCTGGCCTCGTCGCCCCCATGTACGTCCAGGGTCGATACTGGACTAACTACAACCCCACGTTCATGCCCCCGGAAGACTTCGCCAAGTCTAGCTACGAAAGAGCGGTTGCCGAGTCGTTGATAGACAACGCCGGCATATGCCGTTTCCACCGCGGGTGGGCAGAGCCCGTGTTAGAAGACCTGTACAAGCTAGTAGGGCTAGAACTGCCAAAGGGGCTCTACCGAGAAATCGCCTACTACGCAAGACTGGCAGGCGCGGAGCCGATGCCTTGGGAGTCGCAGAGGGCTAAAGACGTCGTGGCGACAATGGCCAGAGAACTCGGCGCCAAAGACTGGCGTTTTGAAGACTACGACGACTACTACGAATGGTGGGCGCGGTATAAAGAAGCGTTAGACCGCCTTGTCTTTAGCTGACGGCGTAAAGCGGCCTACCCTCTTTGAAAAACCTGACGACGTTTTCAGCCGCCAACTCGGCCATCTTCGCCCTAGTCTCCACAGTGGCGGAGCCGATGTGGGGCGTCAGCACCACGTTATCAAGTCTTGTCAGCTTGTGACCCGGCGGCAGGGGCTCTACGTCAAATACGTCTAGCGCGGCGCCTCCCAAGTGGCCGGATTCCAGCGCCTCCACCAGAGCCTCTGTGTCAACAAGCCCGCCCCTCGCCACGTTTATGAGATAGGCCCCCCTCTTCATCTTAAAGATGCGGTCGCGGTTGAAGAAGCCCCTGGTCTCTGGGGCGAGGGCCATAGTCACGAAGACGAAATCGCTAGTGGCAAGCAACTCGTCTAACTCCACGTACTTAATGCCCAGCGCAAACTCCGCCTCGGGCTTCCGACGCCGGCTCCAGTAGACCACCTCAGCGCCGAAGGCCGAGAGGCGCCGGGCAACGGCTGACCCAATGGCGCCGAGCCCCACTATGCCGGCCCGCTTGCCCTTGATGTCTACGCCCATGAGCGACCCCCACACCTCCTCCGCCTGTCCAGCTCTGATAAGCTTGTCTCCGACGACGATTTTCCTCGCCAACGCCAGTAGCAACCCAACGGCTAGGTCGGCCACTGCGTCTACCAACACGTAGGGGGTATGTGCGACGACCACGCCCCTCTTCTTGGCGTACTCCACGTCGATGTGGTCCACGCCCACGGAGGCTGTGGACACAATCTTCAGCCTATTCCCTGCGTCTAAGACCTCGCGGTCTACCAAGTCGCCGATGAAGACGACCAAGGCCTCGCAACGCCTCGCGGCTTCTATTAACACTTCTTTGGGCACCCCCTGGGTGGACCAAGGCGAACGCCCGTAGGGGTACACCTCCACCTCGCCCACCTCTTTCAACTTCTCGTACATAGCGGGGGGCCATTTGTCGCGTGTCACAAATATACAGGGCATACAACCCTCGGAGTGGGAGGTAATGTGGATTGTATGTACAGTAAGCTACACATTTCTCCACTTCTGGCTAAATAGATAAGGTTAAATAATTGAGAATATTTAGACATATGGCTATTGAACTCCGCTTCCACGGCAGAGGCGGACAGGGGATGGTGACTGCGGCGCAAGCGTTGGCGGCGGCAGCCATACTCGAGGGGAAGTACGCCCAAGCCTTTCCAGAATTCGGCCCAGAGAGGAGGGGGGCGCCTGTAAGGGCGTACCTACGCATTTCAGACAAGCCCATATACGCAAGAGAGCCAGTGCTGAGGCCGGACGTAATCGTCGTGGCGGACCAGTCTTTGTTCAGGGCGGAGAACCCGCTGGAGGGGGCCAAGGACACCTCCATCTTGGTGGTCAACGGCGTATATAAGGCGCAGATAAAGACTTATTACGTAGACGCAACTACGCTGGCTATGAAAGTCCTAGGCAGGCCTGTGGTGAACACCGCCCTTCTCGGCGCGGTGGTCAAGGCGACGGGCATAGTTTCGCTACGCTCTGTAGAGGAGGCCCTCCACAAGTTCTTCTCAGGCAAGCTGTACGACCTAAACGTCAAAATTGTAGAAATGGCCTACCAAGAGACGAGGGAGGTATGAAGCTCCCAAAAGCCTCGGAGCTACCAATAGGCGCGGTTGTGGTAGAGCCGGGGTCGACGAGGCGCAACATCACCGCCGGGTGGCGCACGTTGAAGCCGGTGATACACGACGACAAGTGCATCAGATGCCAGCTGTGTTGGCTCTACTGCCCAGAGGGCACAATAGCCGAGGTGAAGGGCACGTTTAAGGTGGGCGCCAGGACGTACGACGTGAAGTACGAGGTTATCTACGACTACTGCAAGGGCTGCGGCATATGTGCAAACGAGTGCCCCACCAAGGCCATTGAAATGGTGCCGGAGGCATGATGCAGGTACAAAAGACTAAGCTAAAAGAGGCGCTGACGTCAAACTACGCGGTGGCGTACGCAGTTAAGGCGGTGGACGTGGACGTAATAGCCGTCTACCCAATCACGCCGCAGACCACCATTGTGGAGAAGCTGTCTGAGTTTGTGGCAAACGGAGAGCTAAACGCAGAGCTTATACACGCAGAGTCTGAGCACAGCGCCGTCTCTGCGGTTATAGGCGCCTCAGCCGCCGGGGCCCGCACCTTTACAGCCACGTCGAGCCAAGGGCTTGAGCTAGCCCACGAGGTGTTACACATCGCCAGCGGCCTCAGACTGCCCATCGTCATGGCCGTGCCCACAAGGGCCGTCTCTGCGCCGATAAGCATCCACAACGACTACGGCGACGTGATGAACGCAAGAGACACGGGGTGGGTCATATACATCGCCGCCTCCGCCCAGGAGGTGTACGACACAGTGATACAGGCGTACAGAGTGGCGGAGACCGTGTGGCTACCCGTCATGGTGGCCTACGACGGCTTCCTGATGTCGCACACCGTCGAGCCTGTCGAGCTAAACGACGAGGAGGAGGTGAAGAAGTTCATCCCCCGCACAGCCAGGCCCCACACGCTAAACCCGAAGCGCCCCGTCACCATGGGCCCCCTGGCGTCGCCGGACTGGTACTACGAGTTTAAATACCAACAAGTGGAGGCGATGAGAGAGGCGTATAAAGTAGCCAAAGACGTAGACGCCTTGTACAGAGAGAAGTTCGGCAGAGGCTACGGCGTCGTCGAGACCTACCGCATGGAAGACGCGGAGTACGCCGTCGTCACCTACGGAGGCGCCGCGTACGGCAACGCGAGGGAGGCGGCCGATTTGGCAAGAGAAAGAGGCATAGCGGCCGGCGTGGTCAGAGTCAGGCTGTACAGGCCGTTTCCCACCCCCGACGTCCTCAAGGCGCTGAGCGGAGTAAAGGCCTTCGCAGTGTTAGACAGAGCCATAATGTTCGGTAGCCCCGCCGAGGGCCCGCTGTACAAAGACATCGCCACGGCTATGTACATGCACGGCGTGGACACCCCGGCTGTAAATGTAATCCACGGCATAGGACAACGCACAATATACGTCGAGGATGTGTACAAGATATATACCATGCTTAAAGAAGGCCCGCGGAGAGAGGTGGTATTCATGGGGGTGAGGGTATGAAGGTGTACTTCAAGACCCTGAGAGATCTGCCGAGGGAGGAGCTCTTCGCCCCCGGCCACCGCATGTGCGCCGGATGCGGCGCGGCGATAGCCATGAGGTGGATCACCAAGACCGTGGGGCCCAACGCAATCATCGCTAACGCCACCGGCTGCGTCGAGGTGACCACGACGCCGTACCCAGAGACGGCGTGGATGCACCCGTATATACACGTGGCTTTCGAGAACTCTGCCGCCGTGGCCTCCGGCATTGAGGCGGCGATAAAGGCGCTGAGGCGCAAGGGCCTTTGGGACTCCGGCGACACGAAGGTGGTGGTGATTGCAGGCGACGGCGGCACCTACGACATTGGGCTACAGTCGCTCAGCGGCATGTTGGAGAGGCGGCACGGCGTTTTGTACATATTATACGACAACGAGGCGTACATGAACACAGGCATCCAGAGAAGCGGGTCGACGCCAAAATTCGCCTGGACGACGACGACGCCCGTCGGTAGCGCCGTCAGGGGGAAGATACAGTGGAAGAAGGACATAATGGGCATCGTCATGGCGCACCGCGTCCCCTACGCAGCCACAGCCAGCGTATCCCACGTACTAGACATGGTGAATAAGATAAAGACGGCGCTCGACTACACCTCGGAGGGGCCCACGTTCCTACACATCTTCGCACCGTGCGTCCCAGGGTGGCGCTACCCCGAGAACAAGACCGTAGAAGTGGCGAGACTCGCCGTGGAGACTGGCTACTTCCCCCTCTACGAGTGGGACCACGGAAAACTCAAGCTAAACCCGCCGAGCGACAAGCACATAGACAAGTCGAAGAGAAAGCCGCTTAGAGAATACCTAAGGCTACAAGGCAGGTTCGCCCACCTCACCGACGAGGAAATAGCCGAAATAGAGAAGGAGCTAGACGCCTACTGGGAATACCTAGGAAAGCTGGCCCAGCTCTAATATCCAAATATTTCACTAATCAATAAAGAGAACTTGCACATTGCCATTTTAAAACTCGTCTGTCTTCAATGCATGAACAAAACAGTCCTAATTACGCTCGGACTAGCGGCGTTGCTCTTAGCTGTAAATACGGTGGTAATACCGCCCATGGCTAAACTAGAACAAATCGCCTACAAGGTGGAGGAGACTACTCTGAAGATAAGTGGAGCGGGCGTTGTCACTCTTGCCCGCCCCTACGTCACGCCTGGGGAGGGCTACGTATACTCCGGCATGAAGATTGAGTTCCTAGGAGCCTACCCCTCTGTGCAGATCGGCGCGGATGGGCAGATAAGCAAGACCTTTGACCAAAACGGCTTCGTCTCGGCCGTATATGCGGGGCCCGACGCGTCTAAGGTCACTATTGTAAACACCGCCAAGGACCAGGTGGAGGTGAAGGTGAGGGTCACCTACATGTACACAAAGACGAGCTACGTACCTCTGAGCGGCGACGCTGTGCTTGAGGTAAACGTGCCGGACGGCAAGCTGGCTCAGGGCTTCAACGCCATGGCCAGGATCACTATAGAGCCCTACGCCCCGTTTGTGGTCAAGGCGGTGGAGAGGCCCGACGGGACTCCGGCCACTGTGTACCGCGTAGAGCCCAAGGTCGTGGAGATAAACACCCCGGGGAAGTACAAGATAACAGTGGGGCAGGGCCAGCCCCTGCCAGCGGCAATGTTGGTGAAGAGCTTGTCTAAGCAGACCGCCACCGTGTCTCCCAACGGCGAGTTCGCAGTAACCGGCGCCGAGGTCGGCGTCCCCCAGGGCTGGAAGCTTCTGGGCTACGTAGTCTTTGCATACACAGGTGACGTCAACCTAGTGGGCAAGGAGGCGCAGGGCGACATTAACATACAGGGCGGCCTCGTCGACACGGTCACCGACGTCAACCAGAACATAATTGTGAGGAGCGTCTCCTACCTAATACCGCCGGTGTGGAACGTAAACATCAGGTACAAAATAGCGTTGGTCTACGGCGAGCAGTTCAAGGTCAGCTCCAACCTGCCCAGCACGGTCAGCGTCATCTACATACCGATAGTGTACAAAGAGGCTAGCGCCCAGTGGTTGCCGGATAGGGCTTTGGTAAACGTCACCGAGGCTGACGTGGCCGACGGCCAGTGGACCGCCATCGTGTTGCAACTGCCCGAGCTGGCGAGGATAGTCTCCGTCAAGACGCCGGGGAACGCGGTGATCTCAAACGCCACTGACGTGAAGCTGGTGTGGGGAGGCGGGCTGAGGGTGGCGTCGATATCTCCAGACGGAAGGCAGTCCTACCTAGTGGTGCAGATGGGCGACACCAAGGAGGTGGGCACCTACGTCTTCATGATCAACTGGAGGCCCATGAGGATACCCGTGGTGGACACCAAGGGCAGGCCAGTGCAACAGCTGGCGGCCTCCGCCGACAAGTTTGAAGCCACGGCAGGTGCCGGGTACGTGGAGGTCAAGGTCTACAAGCCGGAGCCCTTCACCGTGGACATAAGCTACAAAGGCGTCAAGGCGGCCCAAGTTGTGGTGAACTCCCTAGTGGCGAGCCCACAGCCGGTCACCCTGGGCATCTACAACGTGAAGGTGGTGGTGGTCGGCGCACTGAACCAGCCCATTAGCCAAGCATCAGTGTCGATAGAGGGCTTCCCCGCCGCCGGCAAGACCGACGCCTCCGGCGTAGTGGTGTTCCAAGACGTCCTCGCGGGGACCTACAAGATAAACGTAGACGTGGGAGGCCGCGTAAAGGTAAGCGACACCCTTGAGGTAAACGGCGACGTGGAGAAGGTGGTGAAGACGCCCATCGTGGCGGTTGTGGGCGGCGTCCCAATCACCACCCTAGACGCCCTGGCCACCATAGGCGGCGTGTCGGCGGCCGGGCTGTACTTCGCCCTACGGAGAAGAGAGTCGCCAGTGGCCGAGGTAGAACAAATCTAATTTCCCCCCTGTTTTTCGTCGCTACGGAGGGTTTTTTAAACTGGATATACACTTTTCACATGGCGTCGTTGGCCTCCGTGCTGGGGGCCCATGCGTATAGCTTCGTCAAGTACGGCGTGTCGCCGCAAGACGACCTAGCCGCCGCGGTTGAGAAGCTTAGGTGGAAAGCCCCCCACCTCGCCAGGTTGCTAGAAGAAATCGCCCTCCGCCACAGTTTTTAAGCCCCCCTTTTTCTCCACACGTGCCTATCATTAGGACTTACTACGACGAGTCAGGCGAGCCGGTGGCGAGGATCGTCGAGGGGGAGGGCGTATACGTAGTGTCGATGGACGTGTTCGCAGAGGTGAGTCGCCCCCCCGAGGGAGCGGAGGCGGTCCCCATTTCTGACAAGTACACGGTCTGGGTCAGGCGGAGGCCGCTGGGAGGGGGCCAGTGCGAGTTTGTCTACTTCCAGTTCCCCCAGGGGGTCCAGCTGATCAACGTGAAGTACGTGGGGCCCGACGACCCGGAGGCCGTCATAGCTATGTTAAAACAGGCCTTTCAAGAGGAGGTAGCCGAGGGCAAGAAAGAGGAGGGGAATGGCCACCAACACGGCTAGCTCAGACTTCCTCGGCCGCCTGTGTGCTGGCGGGCTTTTCCATAGGAGGAAGAGGTAGGTGAGGCCGAGTATTACTGCGTAAGCTGCTGTGGCGATGGCTAAGGCGACGAGAGGCTCCACGTCTTTTTATAACCCCTAGCTTTTAAGTGTTACAACCCTCGGCTCGCCCCTCTTAGCGTCGCCGCCGCTCATCCGCTACGGCGTAATAGTTTTTTAACCGGGTGAAAGTCTCATTATGCCTCTTCCCAGCTTCTTCTTCGACCCTGTTGTTGTCGCCTCGTTGCCTATAGCGGCGTATCTCGTCATGAACTTGTGGCTTCCTCTTCTGCTTAGGAGTCAGAAGATGAAGATGACTTTGGCGGAGTGGGCCATCGTCTTGGGCTCTGTCGCCATGTTTGCGCTGGTGGCGCTGGCGGTATTAAGAGCCGTCGGCCCAGAGTGGCTAATGATACCAATTTACTGGAACCTTGCAGTGGGCTTAGCCATACAATACAAATACGCGAGGTCGAACCAAGTCGTGCTCGTCTACTTCGCCCTTTATAACATGGGGTACCTCGGCTTCTCTCTGGCGACCTTCACTAGATTTATAACCTTCCAAAAAGGCCCCTAGCTTTTTTTGTAGGCTCCGCCGCCTCGCCGCCCATTACTCGCCTTGTACGTGACGTTGTCGTATGTGAAGATGCAGTAAATCAGCTCCTCTCTTATACAACACCGTAGTAGTTGACGAGACGTGGACTGAGGGTGGTCGACGCTACCACTTCCTCTTCGCCAACATGACTGCGAGCAACGGGACTTTGGCTACACGACATACCTCCTGTACTACGGCTCGCAGAGCCCGAAGTACAACTACACCCAGCGGCGCAGATACTGACTAAGCCAGGCGCGCCGGACCGATACGCGCCGTTTATCACCAGGATGGGCTCAGAGCCCTCTAAGAAGTACGTCACAGCCGTGGAGTTGGCCGAAGACGGCACAGCGCTGTCCGACGGATACCTCCTAATCGCTGAGGCCTTAATGCAGGTGAAGAGGGACAGCCCCAGGGCCTGGCGGACAGCCCACGTAGAACTAACCAAACCGGCAAAAATCGTAGAAGAAGCACCACAGTACAACAAAAAGCCCCCACAACAGCCGTGGTGACGGATGTAGTCGTATGCTCCCAATACCTAAACCTCCGCTGATAGGACTTAGCTTATACCTAGACTGGTCGTAGCCCCAGTCGCCGCTGTTTGTCGTAGCTGCTGCCGTCCATGGGGCCGCAATAGCAACTTGTCTCGGCACGTGCGCCTTTGTAGAGTCATGGGTAAGGTGCCTTGCGAGCGCTGTATTAGCCGCATGGGGGCACTCTAGCCGCTTGTTGTTATCCGCAGTGCCCTGCGATGAATGCATGCGTAGGTATATGCTTACCACCGGGCTTATGTTAACCCCACTGCAATATTGTGGGGAAGATTTTTAAAAAACCGCAGGGGTTTTCCTATGTCTCTTCCCATCTACTTCCCCGGCCCCGTGGTTCCCAGCTTCTTCTTCGACCCCGTGGTGGTCGCTTCGTATCCTATTATGTGGTATCTCGGCGCAAACGTGTTGTTGCCTTTTTTGTTGAGGAGGTTGAAGATTAGGCCCTCACTAGTGGACTGGCTGATTGCCCTGGGCTCTGCCGCGATGTTTGTTCTAGTCCTACTTACAATCCTAAGAGTAACAAGCGTGTGGTTTTTAATGATACCCGTCTATTGGAACTTCGCAACAGCCACGGCGGTCATGTTGAGACATATGAAGTCGCACCCCGTCGCAATACTTTACCTAATGGTTGCGAATATGTGGGCTTTTCTCTTCACCGCGTCTAAGGTCGGAGAAGTGGGATTACGTCTAGGGTGACCGCGTTGCGCTAGTCGGCGAGCGGACTGCCGTGGTGAGGGGGGCACTTAGCATAAGTTTGATTCGCGTCGAGGTCTAACGTCGCCGATAGGCCGGGCGGCGCATGGCGTCCCACAACGCCGGGTTGAGATAAGTCGAGGTGTGGTGATTGCACGTCTTGTATCAGGTTTATTTAGGTCTGTCTTTTAAATTGAAATCGCCTTATACTACGTGATTGTGTTCCACCTGCACCTTTACCAGCCTGAGCGGGCGGACCCGTGGCTTGAGTTGATCTTCCCCGAGCCCTCTGCGTCTCCTTTTCGCCACTGGAACGAGAGGGTGTCTCACGAGTGTTACGAGCCGAATGCAGAGCTTGGGAATTTTAACTGGGTTAGCTTCGACGTTGGGCCTACGTTGTTGAGCTGGCTTAGGAGGCACAGGCCGCTTGTGTACAACGCCTTGCTTGAGGCAGATAGGGCTGGGGCGGAGAGGTGGGGCCATGGGAACGCCTTGGCCCACCCATACTACCACGTCATTTTGCCCCTGGTGCCCAGGAGGGATAGGGAGGTGTTGGTGTACTGGGGCGTGGAGTACTTCAGGCGCCACTTTAAGAGAAGCCCCGAGGGAATGTGGCTGCCGGAGATGGCGGTGGACTTAGAGACGTTGGAAGTCCTCGTGGACAACGGGATTACCTACACTGTGTTGACGCAGGGACAGGTGAGGGGTGTCGGCCCCGGGGGGCCGTACAAGGTGGTGTTGCCCAGCGGCCGCCACATCGCCGTCTTTGTTAGAGACGAGGCCGTCTCCAACGCCTTGGCCTTCGGCGGGTTTGAGAAGTTTGTAGAAGCAGTGCGGGGGGCCCCTGGCGACCTCATAGTAGCCCTCGACGGGGAGACTTTCGGCCACCACATAAAGGGGGCGGACAAAATGCTGGCCCACTTCATTGCCCAGCACCGAGACCAGCTGGCAAACCTAGGCGCCCTCCTTGAGAGGGGGTACAAGGCAGAGGCGAAGATAGTGGAGAGGACCTCGTGGAGCTGTCCGCATGGGCTGGGGAGGTGGAGCAGGGACTGCGGCTGCGACGGGCCTGCGCCTTGGCGCGAGGGGCTTAGGCGCTTGGTAGACTGGGTAGGCGAGGTGGTTGACAGGGCCTTTGAGGAGGGCATGGGCCCCGGGGGCTGGGACCTCTTGAAAAACTACGTAAATGTCTTGCTTGGCGGCGACAACAGCGGCTACACCACGCAACAGTTGCGGCTGTTAGAGGCGCAGCGCGCCAAGCTGGCCGCAAATACAAGCGACGCGTGGTTCTTCGCAAGAACAAGCATAGAGTTCGGCATTGCGGTGAAGTGGGCTCTGCGGGCCTTGGAGCTCCTCGGCGATGAGGAAGTCTTGGGGGAGTTCATGAGGCGCCTGGAGGAGCTGCCCGTGGCCGGCGGAGCCGCTGCCTTTTGCCCAAGGGTAAGAGGCCCGCTGTTGGCCGCGGTGATGCATATCGCGTACGCCACGGCGGGGCAGGCTGTCGAGAAGATTGGGCCCTACCGTATTACACACATAAACGACGAGTTTGAGATATACGACGAGAGGACCCGCGAGTCGTTTCGCTTTAGGCACGACCTGCTTTGGGGAAGCCTTACAAATTTATAAGCATGTAGTTAAAAAGCCGCATGAGACTCGCCGCGTCGTACCTGCCCATCTTCGTGGCTAGGATCGGCTCAGGCGCAAGCGCCTTCCTCGTGGTGAAGCTTGCCAGCGGGGGGGCGATAGAGGCGGGGGTGGTCCTCGCCGCCTACCCGTTTTTAGAGGCCCTGGGGGCGTTGGTAGCGGGGCGGTGGTCTGACGTCTTCGGCCGTAAGAAGACGTTAATCGTGGGCTACGTCATTAGGTCTATCGCCATGTTGGCGCTTGCGTGGGCTTTCTACACCCACGAGTCTCCTCTACTAGAGGCTCTCTTAAACGGCGTGATTGGCTTTACCACTGCGTTTATCCTCACGGCGTCTCTGGCCATGGCCACCGACCTCACCGAGGTGAGAAACCGGGGGGTGGGGATGGGCGGCTTTGAGTTTATCAACCTGGGCTCATACGGCGTGGGGTACCTCTTCGGCTCGTTGCTTTACACGTTGTTTAGCGACGCCACGGCGTATTTAATAGTGGCCCTCTTGACTGCGGCGGCCACGCCCGTGTTTGCAAAGTTTCTCTCTGAGACGAGGCCTGTGGCCCCCGGCGAGGGCAGGTTTCTACTTTCAGTGCTGCCGCCCACGGCCGTCGCCCTGCTTCCCGTATGGCTCGCCTTAACGACGATTATTGGGATGGCCATGTACACGCCTAGGGTGTTAAGAATAGAGAGAGGTACTCACCAGATAGTAGGGCACATTGGCGAAAACGTCACAGTGGGCCTCTTGTTCATCGGCGCGTTGGCTGTCTTGGGGCTTGGCGCAGTCTTCTTCGGGAGGCTGGCCGACAGGTGGGGCAGAGTTAAGGTGTTTAGGCTGGGTTTGCTCGGCGGCCTGGGGGCCCTTTTGGTATTAAACGCGGCTTTGCACATAGGCCTTGGACCTGTGGAGGCCATAGCGGCCACCGCCCCGCTCCTCTTTCTGACCTCGGCCATTGGGCCGAGCATACTGGCTCTCGTGGGCGACGAGGCGGACATCAGGTACAGGGGGACCGTAATGGGTATATACAGCGTGATGTTGGGGCTGGGCATCGGCTTCGGTAGCCTCTTGGCCGGCTTCGTCTCGGCGACTTTCCACGGGGCTGAGATCCAGGGGCTGGCTTCGGCGGCGCTGGGCGTATACGCCGCTCTCTCTGCCCTACACCTCGTCTTGTACAACGCCAAGAGGGCGGCCGTTGCGTCTGCCCGTAGAGACGTCGTCCGTGAAGTATATTAAGCCGTAACTTTCCTCAGGCGATGGGGTGCACGAATGCCTCGGCGTGTACAAGGCCTTCATCGCCGAGGGGAGCTACAGGGTAAAGGGCGAGGAGGAGGTTAGTTGCTTCTCTAAACTTCTGGACAGGCCCGTAAGGGCGGGGGAAGAAGTCGCTTTGCAAGAGCTGATGCCGAGGCCCAATCCCGCGAGGGTGTTTCATAGCCCTATTCAGCTACTTGTCGATGGGTGGCCGACGCCTCTTTTAAAAATCTCCGACGCACCCAAGGAGGCCTACGCCAAGTTGGAGTGGTATAACCCGTTTAGCATGAGCATCAAGGATAGGACCGTCTACGCTCTTTTGAAAAACTTGGAGGGCAGGAGGCTGGTGGAGGTTTCAAGCGGCAACGTGGCTCTTGCCCTAGGCGCGCTTGGCAACGTGATGGGCAAGAACGTCAAGATTTACCTCCCGTCTGCTGGGAGCTACGTGGCGCCTTTTCTAGAGGTCCTGGGCGTAGAGTATCAAATACTTGACGTGACTATGACGGTGGAGGCCCTGGAGCACTTGGAGAAGGACATTAGGGAGGGCGCCGTCCACCCAAATCAGTTTGCGAACGACTCTAACTTCTTGGCGCATATCAAAACCGCCGCCGAGGTGGACTGGCAGCTTGCGCAGATTGGGAGGAGGCCTACCCACGTAGTGGCCGGGGTGGGCACCTCTGGCCACGCCTCGGCGCTTGGCTTTTACTTCGGCGCCAGGTACGGGGCGAGGTTGATCGCGGTCCAGCCCAGGGACTGGATTCCGGGGATTAGGAGGGTGGAGAGCGGTATGAAGTGGCTGCACTGGGTCGAGGCGGAGGTGGTGGAGGTGTCGCTGAGGGAGGCGCTGAGGGGGGTGAGGGAGTTCGCCCGGAGGTTCGGCCTCCTCATTGGCCCCAGCGCGGGGGCCGTGTACTACGCGTTCACTAGGTTAAAAGACGAGGGGGTGTACGCCTTGGTGTTCCCAGACAATCTTTATAAATATGGGCCACTGGTGGAAAAAGTACGTGAGGGAGGTTGACATGTCTACCAAGCTCACCCCGGCCCAGAGGCTGGTCTTGTACTACATGGCCTTCGAGACAGTGTACCGAGGCAAGAGCTGGTTCACGTTTGAAGACATTCTACAGGGCACGGGGCTAGCCGTGCGCACCCTCAGGTCGGCGCTGGTGGCCCTGCGCAGAGGCGGGTTTATAGAAAGCTACATGGTGCCAGGCGGCGGCAAGAGGCTTTTACACAGGCTGAGGCTCGACAAATTCCTGCCGGAGCCGGAGCTGAGGGGGCTGTACTTGGTGGACTTCGCCGGCGAGGTTCTGACCCCAGACGCCATAGCCGTCATCAGCAGGGCGGAGGTGGTTTTGTACACACCCTCTGTGCCCGTGAGGAGGTTAGAGGGCCTGGCCAAGAGGCTGGAGCCCTTCACGGGGGAGTTGCCCAAAGCCAGCTCGATTGCCCTCGTCTTTAACTCTCTCGCCGACTGGGACAAGGTGGCGCCCCTGGCCCCCGGCGCTAAGTACATCTGCGCATCTAACGTATTAGACAAGGCCGTCGGTGTGTGCCTAACCTGCGGCGACGTGGACATCGACCTCAAGACAATACGCATACGCTCCCCCAACTCGGGACTAGACAAACTGCTAGACGAGTACGACGTCCTGGGCACCATAGTAGTAGAAAGTTGCGGCGGCCGCAAGTCGGAGCTGATAGTACTCAAAAAAAGACAAGAAAGCGCCGCCCAGGGCAGACGTTGAGCCGGGGGCTTGCGGAAGGTTGCGCCAACGCCCTTGACGATGTGCGCCGGGCCGGGCACTCTTCAGCGGCTACGCCTCGCCGAGATTTAAGTAAAGACTTATATAAAAACGCCTCAGAATAGACGTGTTGGAGTTAGAGAAGCCGTGGCGGAGCTTAGAGGAGTATAGGAAGACCAGGTTGTTGGAGGCTAGGTACGAGGCTGAGTTGGCTAGGCGTTTTTTAGAAGAGGGCCTTGTGAGAAACGCCGCCGGCAAGGCTTTCCAGGCGTGGAAGGCGCTTCTCGCCGCAGAGCTGACAAGACACGTCGAAGAGCTTGAAAAAGAGTTTCAGGGCACTGTCACGATTAGAGAGGGGAAGAGGGTGAAGAAGGCCCATTGGATACTTTCCATTGTGCCCGCCGCCATGTTGAAGAGGCTGTCGCAGATTGCGGGGGACGAATTCGTCGTGTTGACAGCCCTCGCCCTGCAACTACACCAGTTTCAATACAACGGCCCCGACAAAGAGGGCGTCTTAAGCCCTTATAGGAGCGAGGAGGAGGCGAGGAGAGACGTGGAGCTACTGCTGAGGCGCATTGGCCAAATGCTTGGCGACGGCGCCTAGGCCGCAGACGGGGCAGCTCTCGTTTCTGGCAACGGCTATTTCGTCAAAGGCCATGTGTTTGAGGTCGACTATTAAAAGCTTGCCGGCGAGGGAGGGGGACCCCAACGCCGTTTTGAAGACTTCCAGTGCCATTATAGACGACACGACGCCCACCGCGGGGCCCAGAACGGGGCAGTAGCCCAGCACGCAGGAAGGCAGCTGTTTAAACCGGCCGAAGAGGTCTTCTAAACAAGGCGTGACGCCCGGCACGACGGTGGTGACGTGGCCGTACCACTCCTGCACTGCGCCGTGGATAAGCGGCTTCTTGTACTCCACAGCGGCTTTGTTAACGACGTGGCGGCTCGCCCAGTTGTCCAAGGCGTCCACCACCACGTCCACTCTCCTCGCCACGTCTCTCGCAAGCTCTGGGCTAATGGCCTCGGACACGGCCTCTACCTCCACCTCGGGGTTCACGTCTCTGAGGACGCGCGCGGCCACCTCGGCCTTAGGCCTGCCCACGTCGCTAGTGGAGTACAGAATTTGCCTATGTATGTCCGGCAACGACACTGTGTCGAAGTCCACCAGGACTATCTTCCTAAACCCGCCCCCTACCACGTACCTAGCCACCAACGTCCCCAGCCCCCCTACTCCGAACACAGCCACAGAGGTGTTTCTAATCTTCCTCTGCCCCTCCTCTCCCACTACGGGGAGTTGGCGGCTGTATCTATCTACGATTTTCATTTCTCTTAAGCGCCACGGCGATGAGGAGGCCCAGCCCCGCGGCTGGCAGAATTATTCGCTTTAGTAAAGACGACCCCGCCCCCGGCGCTAAGAGGAGTATTATCAACAGCCCCAGCATGGCGAGCTTAAGGTTAGAAAAGAAACTCACGAGCTTTATTAGACTGTTATAAATAAGTTGTGGACGTAATAGAGATGTTGAGGAAAAAGGCCGTGGTTGGTCACCGCGGCTACCCGAGAGTTGCGCTTGAAAACACGCTGGAGTCAGTAAAGGCGGCTTTAGACCACGGCGCCGACGCCGTAGAGGTAGATATACAAGCCACTTCCGACGGCGTGGTGGTCCTCAGCCACGACGATACGTTAGATAGAACCTTCGGCGTTTCTATAAACGTGAGGAGGTCTAGGTGGGCCGACCT
Organism: Pyrobaculum sp.; assembly: GCA_038879095.1. Lineage (GTDB taxonomy): Archaea > Thermoproteota > Thermoprotei > Thermoproteales > Thermoproteaceae > Pyrobaculum. The sequence goes on from JAVZUI010000004.1 coordinate 63,840, forward strand.
CTCCTCAATACGCCGGGGCCCACACCGCCTAGCCACTCTAGAGGAGGCTCTGCGCCTCGTAGACGGGAGGGCAGGCGTATTAGTCGAGGTCAAGCACCCCGAGGACGCGCCCCTGGTCGCAGATGTGGTGAAAGATGTGGGGGCGTCGAAGTGGACCGCCGTGATATCCTTTCACGAAGAGGCGGTGCGGGGCCTTTCTCTCTACAAGGGGCTGGTATACTCACAGCCCCCAGGCAAGATCGTAGAGGCCAAGAGGCTAGGTTGCCAGTTGGTGTTGCCGCGTTACCCGCTGGCCACCGCCAAGGCGATTTTCTTTGCCCACAGGCTCGGCCTGTACGTTGTGGCTTGGACGGTGAACGACTTGGCCGCGGCCGTTGAGCTGTGGCAAAGAGGCGTCGACGGCGTTGCCACCGACGACGTAGAGCTTATAAAGAAGAGCTTGAGATGAGACGGTGATGTCTGGGAACCTCGCCGGATCTGTGACGAATTTGCCGAGTGCTGAGCGGCTTTGCCGTCTCTTGCTCACAAGGCGTCTCCCCAACGCCTACTTTGCCCTGCGCCCGAGATCCTGAGAGAACAATGGTGAATTTTACGCGTCGTTGTTTACATAGGGCATTTTGTTGAAGGTGCTTTTTATTGCATGAATAGTGCGGAGTTGCATAGAAGAGGAGTCTTGGCGGCCCGTGGCTGTAAGCGTGTTTTTAGGGTGCCGGCTTTTTCTGCGGCGGACTCCAACGGCGTGGCTGTAGAAAACATGAGCGGCATGTAACGCTTGGGCGCGCTTATGTTTGGCTGGCTGACCTGACGGCATGGAATTTAATGCCGGGTGCTGAACTTATATATACCCCAGCGAGGTCTGCGGCATGGGGTCGCGGAGCTTTTGTTTATGGCTGTAGCCGCCCTTTTGGCCACCTACGCAAGGATGGCCGTTGCGCTTTTCTTGTCGATCTTGATCGCATATGCCCTCGGCTTCGCGATGTATAAGAGCAGAGTTGTAGAGTCGGCGCTGTTGCCCGCTCTTGACGTGTTGCAGTCCGTGCCTATCCTCGGGTTTTTCCCCGTGGCGCTTTACGTGTTTATACACTACGTGCCCTACGTCGGCGTCGAGCTTGCGGCTATTTTCCTAATAATTACGTCGATGCTGTGGAACCTCGTATTTGGGGTATACCAGACGTTGAAGACCGTGCCTAGGGAGTTGTTGGACATGGCCTCGGTGTACTTGGATGAGAGGTTGAAGTTTGTCCACGTCCTTCTCCCCTCTACTCTGTCAAGCGTTTATTACAACGCCGCCGTATCGTGGGCAAACGCCTTCTTTTTTGTCACGGCCTCTGAGGTGATTACGCTCGGCACTGAGACTAGGCTTTTTGGAATTGGCAGCCTAGTGGTGACGGCTTTTCAAGAGGGGCGGTACGATGTGGCGTACGTGGGGATAGCGGTGGGGCTTGCTGGCAATTTGTTGATGTACGGAACTCTGTGGAGGTGGCTGACTAAGAAGTTGCCAGAGCTACCCGCGTCGAATCTTTTGTACCACTGGTCGAGGTGGGGCTCTTATGTGGTATACGCGGCGTCGGCATTGGCCGTAGCAGTTTTTGTACAATATCTTTTGTCTTCAATCACCTCTATTCACGTCTTCTTAGGCGGAGTCACAGAGTCTGCCCTCTCCGCCGTTCTGTCTCTTCTACGCGTAGCGGCTTTGCTGGTAATATGCGTCGCGGCGGGGGTCGTTGCGACGTCGCTCGTAGTGGAAAAACCCTCTTTGGAGAGGGGGGTCTTCTTGGTAGTTGCCGCGATTTCGTCCACGCCGCCGGTGTTTTTATTCCCCCTGCTGGCGGCGTATATAAGAGGAGAACTCCTTGCGATACTGCTCCTACTCCCCGCCAGCGTCGTTTACTCTGTTTTCAACGCGCTGGCGGCATGGCGGAGCGTGCCTAGAGACATGGCCAGGGCTTATCACATCGCGGGAGCTCCCTACTTATTAAATGTTTTAATACCTGCGGTGTCGCCGTATTTGGTGACTGGCGCCCTTACTGCATGGGGAGGGGCTTGGAACGGCCTAGTCGTCGCAGAGCCTCTTGCAGAGGTAAACGGCATAGGCACGTACATGACAAAGGCCGCGGAGGCGGGCGATATGAATAAACTCATCGCCTCCGTTATTGTAATGACGGCAATAGTAGTGCTAGTCAATAGATTCGTGTGGAGAAAGTTGTACGAAAAGGTGGCTCAATGGGTTTAATAGACGTAGTTGACGTAAAGAAGAGATACGAAAACGTGGTGGTGTTCAACGGCCTCAGCTTCTCTATTCAACAGGGGGAGGTGGTGGCCCTGCTGGGGCCCTCAGGCTGTGGAAAAAGTACTCTTCTCCGGATGATTGCAGGCCTAGAAAAGCCAGACTCGGGGCTTGTTAAGTTCAGAGGAGAGCCCGTCACAAAGCCCCGGAGAGAGATCTCAATAATGTTCCAAAGCCCGACTCTACTGCCCTGGAAAACTGCATTAGACAACGTGGCGCTCCCCCTCGTGGCCAGAGGCATGAGCTGGCAGGAGGCCAGGGAGGCGGCACAGAGATATCTGTCCTTCGTAGGCCTCTCCGGATTTGAAGAGGCGTATCCCAAACAACTATCCGGCGGGATGCAACAGAGGGTGGCGCTTGCAAGAGCGCTGGCCGTCGAGCCCGAGGTGTTGCTCCTAGACGAGCCCTTCTCCGCGCTTGACCCGCTCACGGCCGAAAGCTTGAGAGCCGAGATCATTAAAATGTGGCACGACAACTTAATTACTGCACATACAATTGTGCTGGTGACGCATGCAGTAGACGAGGCTGTGTACATGGCGACGCGGGCAATAGTGCTCACGCCACGTCCTGCAAAAATCGCGGCTGACATACGTATAGACCTGCCCTACCCCCGCAACCGCAGGAGCCCAGAGTTTGAAAAATTTGTCGACCTACTCTACGCCTACGTCTAGGCCTGTCTTATATATTCGCCGTCGTCTATTTCAACAAGCTGTGCAAAGACAGCCCAGTCAATAATCTTTTTCGCCCCCTCTTCGTCGTAGCCAAGCTCCTTTACGTACTCCAGCGCCTCAGCCACTGTGACCTTCTCGCTCTTCCCCACGTACTCAACCAAGCTCCTAAACGGCTCCAGCCCCGCCAGCCGAGATCTCAAAAACTGTTGAAAACTCCTCAGCGGAGCCTCGACGGCCTTTAGGCCGTCTTCTGTCAGCTCCACGTCGCCGCCGCTGGTCCTTATCAGCCCCAAAAGCTCGGCCGCGTCGACCGCATGCGACAAGTCGCCGAGGTCTGCGTCCACCGCCTCGTTTATATTCATTACGTCCACCCTCCCGCCCATGTGCCTAACCACTTTCAAGAGGCCGAGGACTTGGTCAACCCCCACGGGGGGAAATCTCACGCCAAAAACAGTTTTTGAAGTTTTAAACTTTTCAGCTCGCCGCTTTACGTCACCGCTCGGCACTCCGACTTTTCGTCACGCCCAAAACAACAAACAGTTTTAAATACTGACTCGCCAGCGTTTACATTAGACGGGAAGCGGTATATTGGATAAGAGAAGCCTGGAACGACTTCTGCGTAGCTAAACTGTTATATGTAGCACGGAGGTGGAACGCCGCCGCTTTTCACAGCCACCAAGCCGTAGAAAAGGCTTTCAAGGCTTTGTGGATTGCTCTTCTAAGGAGAGAGCCTGCGCGGACGCATGTCTTAATGGAGCTGTACATAGAGTTAAAGAGGGCTGGCGTGGAGCTCAGCCCCGCCCTTGAGGAGCGGGTGGCCGAGCTGAACAAATTCTACACTGTGTCGAGGTATCCCGACGCCGCCGCTGGCCAGCCGTACGAAGTTGTGACAAGGGGCGATGCCGAGAGGTCGCTTGACACCGCCCGGGAGGTCCTCTCCCTAGTGGAACAACTCCTCACCGCCGTCGGCTATGAGGGCACCCCCCGAGATCTTACAAATTGTTGAGAGGCTCCTATCCGCGTTGGAGGAGCTCGGCGTTAAGATAGAGGCCGCGTACCTCTTCGGCTCGTATGCACGGGGAGACTGGCTTCACACAAGCGACGTAGACCTGGTGGTGGTGTCTAAAGGCTTTGAGGGGATGCGGTGGCTAGACAGGCTGGACCTAGTGGCGAAGGTCCAGCTACGCCTAGGTCTAGGGAAGTGGGTGGAGGTGTTGCCCTACACCCCTGAGGAGTTCGCCGAGGCCTTAGAGAGGAGCGTGGTCTTAAAAGACGCCTCTAAGTACTGGGTGAGGGTGAAGTAGCTAGGCGTATCTCTCTAAGTTCTCCACAGCCTCTGCAAAACCCCTCCTCCTCAGCTCGTCTAAATCACGCTTATCGTACTTATGGACTATGTCCCCCTTCTCTTTGTCGAAGTCCCAAAGAGCCACTATTACGTAGTCCCCCGCCTTGAGCCACAGCTTCCTCCTAAGCCTACCTGGGAGGCGCGCCACTCTTATCACGCCGTCGGAGCATATGACCTTAAACCTTCCGTCGCCTAACATTTCTAAAACCTTGCCGAGGACCTCGCCTTCGCCCGGCGTTCTGAACTCAGACATGGCAATACTTGGCCACCAGTTTATAAACATATGCGGTAAGACTAAAGTGGACATGTTGCAAAGGCTTAAGAGACAGGTAGAGCTGGTGGAGGAGTACGCCGCCGAGCTTATGAACGAGACCAGCTACAGAGGGGTAGAGAGGCTGGAACAGTTGATAATCCAGAGCCTGCTAGACCTCGCAGTCATGGCGCTGGCGGCGGTGGGGCACAGGGCAGAGGGCTACGTCAAAGCCGCTGAGCGGCTGGCGTCCGCGGGCTTGTTGGATAAAGAAGACGCATCGCTACTACGCGCCATGGCTGGCCTAAGGAACATACTCGTACACGGCTACGCCTCGGTGGACAGAGACAGAGTCCTCCGGTTTGCCAAGACTCTTGGCGAAGACGCAAGGCGTATAGCCTATAAAATCTTCAGCGCGGTGGAGAGGAGAGGGGTCGACCCACCCGAGGTGGACAGGATAAGAGAGGTCTTAAAGGGCCGGGTCAGGCTGGCGGTGTTGTTCGGCGGCCGCGCCAAGGGCTATTCGCTTAAGGGCGACGTCGACATAGCAGTGGTGTTAGAAGAGGGGTGCGATTTGTACAAACTAGGCGAATTGGCGGCGGATTTATACGAGGCGCTGGGGAGAGAGGACGTGGACTTGGTGTGCCTCAACGAGGCGCCCCCGCGTCTAGTAATTGAGGCCCTTGGGGGCGTGTTGATCATCGACGACCCAGTCTTACGGGCCGAGATGCTGTCCAAAGCCGTCTCCGAGCTGGAAGACATAGAGGCGGCCCTCCGCAACTTACGTAGAGGGCGCCTAGACGAGGCTTAGACGTTTGGGTAGTAGAGACGAAACACCTCGCGCAACTCGGCCAGCTGCTGCTCGCGGCCGAGCCTCCTCACGATGTTCCGCGCCAGGGCCCAAACGGCGTTTACGTCGCGGTTCAGCTGTACCTTACACGTGGGACAGTACACGAGGCGCCCCCGCCTCTCCATGCGGCCGCCGCACAGCGGACAGACGTCTGAGATCATCGTCGTGTGTAGCTCCACGAAGTGCTCCCTAGCCAGTTGAAACACCTCCCCGAGCATGTGCTGAAACTTCGGCATGTGGGGGAGGTCGACGACGAGGATGTTCACCCCACGCTTGGGGTGGTAGGCCTCTTTTATCCCCCCGGCTACGCCTCTGGCCACAAGCTCCACGTAGCCGCCTATCCGGAAGACGCGGTACATGACGCCGGCCTCGTTTACGTCCATGGCGTGGACCACCAGGGGGGACCCCTCCGCCATCTCCCGGAGGCCCAGCCGCTCGTCTTCTCTCACCAGCCTTACGATGACGCGGTCGCCTTTTACCAACGCCTCTGCCTTCGACACGCCGTATGCGCCGACGTCTGTGTAAGTCATGCGCCAGCTTTTGTACATGCAGAGAGGCACGTCGCCTCCGTACAACGCGACGAAAGACTCCACAACTCTCACCACGCCGCCGAGGTCTACAACGGCGTAGTCCCCGCCGAGGACATCCCTGGCTTTAGACACGTCGCACTTAAGGCTATATGTAAACACGTCTGAGACAACAACTAGATATTTAACTACACCTCACGGGGCCCCGCCTACCCAGCGGAGATCTAACGGCCTCCACCCCCGCCTCGCCAATCTTTACAATTACGTCGAAGATCATGTCGGCGTTGTACAACTCTCTAAGAGACACCACCACTGCGGTGCCCATCCGTGACAGTTTGTGTAAGAGCTGTAGAGCGGTGTATAAGATCTCCCTCCCGTAGAAAAGAGACAATATTTCTAACCCCCTGACGAAAATCGCGTCGTGTCCAGACGCCGTTAGCTGGTATAACAGAAGCAACAACTTGGTCAAGTCAGGCTCAACCTCGAGGGCCTCTACGCCCGTTTTCTCGGCGTATAGCCTAGCCCCTCCCCCAAGATTCACATACGAAACCTTCGCCCCTGCATCTTTCAGAGCCTTGGCCACCGTCAGCATGAGCCACGTCTTGCCAGACCCCGTGGGGCCCACCACAGCGGTGAGCGCCCCCTTGTACAATCCGCCAGTTATCTGGTCAAGACAAGTCCCTGTTTTTAACACGCCGACGTTGCCAGCCTCGCCGGGCGTTAGGAAAATCATGCCGACTCCCTCGGCGATTATGTAAGGAACTGTGTAGCCGGCTGGCCAGCCTCTGACTTTTCTAACCACCGCAGTCCTCAAGGCGCCGTAGGGGTACACCTCGTAGACGAGCTCTATCACGTTGTCGGCCACGTACGTCACCTTCTCAGCCACATGCCTCTCCGCGGTTAGGAAGACGTCGACGCCTAGTTTACGCACAACTCTGTAAATTAAGTTGTGTACAAGCTCCACCCCCCTGCCGCCCTCTGTCAAAAACGCAGTGATGGAGTCAACCACGAGGGCGTCCGGCCTCTCTCTGTACACAGAGTCGATAAGCGTGTTGAAAAACGACTCCGCGTCGACAAGCGGCGCCTCCCAAAACGACAGCCTGTCGCCGAAGTCGTACCCAAGCTTCTTCATATTGCTTCGAAAAGTAGTCTCGTCTTCAAAGGCAGAGACCCAGAAAATCTTCGAATACCTCCCATGGGTGTACCACGACACGAAAGTGGACTTCCCAGCGCCGGCAGGTCCGTACACTAGGGTAACCCCTCTTAGCTCAAGCCTCATGGCCACCTATCTCTACTAGTTAGAAACTTTTTTAACTCATCTAGCGAGACGTTGCACTGGTTTTTCTCTAGCCAGTTTTTTAATATGTTTAGAAACATATCTGCGTTGTGCCTCCCCATAGCCTTTACAAGCACGTCGTATACGCGCCACGGCTCTTCTATTAAAACCTGGTCAAAGGGCTTTCCATATATAGACAGGACTCTGTAGTGTATCATAGTCCTTAGAGAAAAGTCTAGGCTTCCATAAAACTTTGCCAAGAGGTCTTTACTGACACACACCCCGTAAACAAAGCGGCTTTTATAAAAATATTCCGGTATAGTGCTATGTTTATTATGTTAAATTGTTGTTGTGGAGTCGAAAATTATGTAGAAAACAATTCCAATTAGTGGGCTATACACGAGGCCTATAAGCGCCATTAGGGTGATGGGGTCAAGCGAGACGCCGCCTATGTCGAGGGCGCCTAGGGGGCTGAGGGCCAGGGCTACGATGAACACAAGGATGGGCATCAACATGGCAATTACGACGTATATCTCAAAGAGCAGAGCCAGGGAGCGCACCAGAGACTGAGCTCTGATCTGCTTAGCCCGGAGAAGCCACTCCAGCCTAGCCAAAAGCAATAAGTCCACCCGCTCAGTTATCTTAGAGGCCTTCGCCAGCGTGTGCACAGTCTCTTTGTACGTCTGGCTAGGCACCCTCTCCGCGCTGTTTGCCAACGCCTCGTAGGGGCTGGACCCCATCACCACCATCTCCCTAGTCGCCAGGGCCATCTCTCTTGCGATGTACTTGTCCTCCTCCACCTCAGCAATTCTTGCAATCACCCGGCCCAGGGGGACCCCCGCCGCGAAGAGAGGCAACATGACAGAAAGCGTGTAGACAAAGAAGTTCTCAAAGTGAGACCTCCTCGCCGAGACTAAGTGAAGAGGATAAGCCACAAGCCCGGCAAAAGTAAGAAGCCCAGCCGGCAGCCCCAAAGCGACGGCGGCAAAAGGGCCCAAGAGAAACAAGGAGGAGGTGGCCACCGCGGCGCCCACTGCGAGGGGCAACACGACGAGGAGAAAGACGTACCTCCTATAACTAAAAGCCAAGCCGCTCTGCTTATACAAATCAAAAAAGAGTCCCCTCACGACATGCAGAAAACACCAGTTTTTAAACCAACACGCAAGTTACCCCTAAACCAGCCCCCGGCGTCTGGCTGTGGAGCCCCCAACCTAACGGAGAGGACGCCTCTCCCTGCCCCCTCCGGCCTCCACAGCGGCAGGATGAGCGCCGCGTAGTAGGCGGCTTCTCCGCCTTTTCCAGGGCTGTTTTACACACAGGCGCCGTCTGTCATACAAGTCCTTTTTCTACCATTTGATAAGCGGAGTCGGGGTTTAGGTGGTACTGGGTAAAGACCTTGGCCACGACGTAGGGAGAGGTGTAGCCCCTCTCGGCCATCAGCGCTATGAGCAACTTCCTCCTCTCGTACTCCTTCCTCAGCTGGTCTAGGGAGACGAAGCGCGCCCTTGAGATAGTCTCCAAGTGGCGGCTCTCCTCCACCTGCGCCAGGTAGTCCCGCTCGGGATCCCACCTAAAGACGTAGTGAAGCCTAGGGCGGCCGCCTCGGGAGACGCCCATGTTCTCCGCGATCTCCACCACCCGCCTCACCACCCTTTCGCCTACCTTCACCCGCATAATGCGGACAAAGACGTGGGCGAGCCCGACCAGCATCGGCGGCACGGACATGGGCCGCGTCAAGAGGCGCCTCACCGCGTCTTCGATTGTCTCTGCGTGGATGGTGGTGGCGCCGGAGTGCCCCGAGCCGAAGGCCTGGAAGAGGACGTAGGCCTCCTCCCCCCTCACCTCGCCCACCACCACGTAGTCCGGCCGGGACCTCATGGCCACGGCCAAGAGGTCGAAGGCGGAGACGTCCCTCACGCCCTCACCCCTAGAGGGCCTCGTAAGCAGAGCCTGCCAGTGCTCGTGTACGATGTTGATCTCTCTGGTGTCCTCAATGGTGAGTATCTTCGCGTCGGGGCGCACTAGGTAGAGCAGGGCGTTTAGAAGAGTGGTCTTCCCGGCGCCGGTGGGCCCGACAATTACAACGTTGCGGCCGTAGTCTAACATAAGCCAGAGGTAGGCCACTGCCTCCGCCGACAAGGTGCTCATCTTCACCATGTCGATCAGCGTGATAGGCACGACGAAGTATTTACGGATGACGAAAGAGGGCCCCCTCGGGGAGATGGGGGGTACCGCCAGCTCCACGCGGTACCCCTCCGGAAGCATCCCCTCTAGTATGGGGTCTGCGTAGGAGACGGGCTTGCCCACAAGCGCCGACATTCGCTGGACGTAGGCCTCAAGTTCGTCGGCCGTCAACACCACGTCGGTCTTCAAAGACTCCCACCGGCTGTGCCAGATGTAGACGTGGCCGGGGCCGTCTAAGTGGATGTCCTCGATGAAGGGGTCTCTCACGAGGGGGTCGAGCTTCCCGTAGCCCAGCAAATCGCGGCGCAGGTAGTACATAAACTTGTTCCACGCCTTTTCGTCAACCCTTATCTTAAACTCGGAGGCCGCCCTCTTGGCCAGCTCCTCTAAGTATTCGGCGCGCCTCTCCCGCGCCAGGCGGAGAACGCCGTCTCTCACATCCCCCACGTTCTGGATCGCAGTCTTCCAACGCCTAAGCAAGGCCTCCTCCTCTTGGCTCAGCGGAGGCTCCACGGGCCTGTACCGCCTAAAGCCGGCCTCGTCTACGTATACCAACGCCCTCACCAAGTCGGAAACCTCGTACTCGTCTAAGACGTTTACAGCCATAGCGGCACGAGGAGGCCAATTGTAGAAACCAACGCCGCCACCCCTCCGTGCACAAGCCCAGCCCTAGGGCTGAAGTACGAAAGCCTACCCACAATGGCGCCGCCCACGGCGCTTTGAATCAACACAGTTAAAAACAAGACGGCCAAGGCGTCCTCCATGGGGACAGCCGACGTCTTGACGCCGCCGACTGGGCCCGCGGGCTGAGACGCGGCGAACTTCGCAAGCTCAGGCAAAAGCACGTACACCAAGACGTCGGCCAGCGCCACAAACACCACTATCACGGCGTAGAAGAGCGCCACGTAGGGCCTAAGCTGGCTCCAAAGCTCGCGGCGGAAGTCCACCACGGTGGCGAAGCTCCTCGCCGCCACGTCCAACACCTCGGGGAGCCTCGCCCCTGACCTCGCCGCCTCCGTCACGATGAGGGCAAACCTCCTAAGGTTGGCAGAGGGAAGCTCCCCAGCCACCCTCCACAACGCCTCCTCCACAGTGAGGCCCCCCAACTCGCTGAGAGACACCACCCGCCTAAACACCTCCGCCAGAGGCCGAAGCCCCAGCGCCGCCACCGCCTCGAAGGCGCTTTTAAGATCCATCCCAGCCGCAGAGGCGTCGGAAATCACCCTAAGAGCCTGCGGAATCTGCCCCTCAAGCTTGTACACAAACACAGCCCTCCTCCAGGCAGGAAGCCCCAAGGCAACTAACACAGCCGACGCCCCCAAGCCAACCCACAATAGCCACCCAAACAAAAACTCAAACACGCCAAAAACCAAGCCCCCCTTAAAAACAGTATTTTAACTGTTAGAGTATATATACCTACACCACAAAATATTTTTAAGACCACGTACAGGCGGCACATGAAAACCAAAACAAGAGGTCTCGAACCAATAGTCGCCGCCGTGTTGCTAATAGTTGTGGCAGTCATAGGCGCCGTGTTGATCTACCTATGGTTCTCTGGTTACGTAACAAAAACCACATCCCAGGCAGAGCAAATGGCCGCCTCAGAAAAACTAAAGATCGAGGCCGCCTCGCTAAATTCTACCAAAGCTCAGCTATACATTAGGAATCTCGGCGGCGACAACGTGACGCTGGCTACGGCGTATATACTCAAGCCAGGCACAATGTCGCCGCTCTGCCTGGCCAACAGCATTACGGTATACAAGGGCACTTCCACCACCAGCGGCGCAGCATTGACCCTATACCCGGGCGCCTTGCAATTAGTAGTGCTGACTCTGCCTAGCAATTGTGTCTCGGCTGGATACGATTACGTCATCAAGTTGGTGACGCAGAAGGGAACAGAGTTTGCGGTTACTGTGACTGCGTCGTAAGACTGGGGTGTAAAAATCGTGATGGTTTTTTTCCGTGGTCTCTCCGAGGTTTTTGTTTCAGTCTTGTTAATCTTAATCACGGTGTTCCTCTCTGTTTTTGTCGTGTTGGTGTTTTTCGGCAACTTGTACGGCCCGGCGCGTTCGGAGTTGGTTTTGCAGGGGGCGGCGACGCCTTGTGTGGCGTATGTGGCTGCTGTGGGAAACAAAAGCGGCGCGGCTGTTTTGTACGTGTACAACGCGGGTGCGGTGCCCTGCCGTTTTAACGCGGCGTATCTGGTGGACAAGAATGTGGTGGATAACAGCTTCGGACAGGTCGTGGCTCCGCCTGGGAATGTAACCAGGGTTGTGACGAAGCTTGAGTACTGCCGTGGCTGTGTGTACAAGCTTACGGGGCCCGGCGGGGAGGAGGCGGTGGGCAGAGCTGAGAGTTAAAAATATGGCGCATGGTTTTTACGTGCGTGGGCTGTCGACGGTGGCCGCCTTTGCCATCTTCCTTACGGCGTTTGCAGTGATAATCTTCTCGCTTTTCTACTTCCACAGCTTTCTCATGTCTACAGCCCAGAAGGGGGTGGAGGCGATCCGCCTGGCGACGGCCCCGGAGGAGCCAGCCTCGTTTGACGTCGCCTCTGGGAAGTGCCTCGTTGGGGACGGCTCTGGGACGTACTACGTTTTGCTAAACTCGTCGGGGGGCGTGGTGTACAACGGGACGTCGGCGCAGTGTCCACCCCCGGCTAGGGGCTTGTACACGTACCGGGCCGTGAGGCGGGACGGGGGCGTCTGGACGGCGAGGGTGTGGATCGGCGAGGTTGGCATCGTCCCGTATCTCAACGTCTCGTCTGTTGTAGTGGACGACTACTATAGAAACTTTAATCTTTCTCTGTATGTAAATATATACAACCCGTCGGGAGGCTACGCAGTGGTTACAAACATCTCGGCTTCTCTAGGCGGCGGATATATAAGCTGTGAGCGGTTGCCACCGAAAAACCTAAGCAGGACGCTTGTCGTGCCGCCCGGCGGCTCTGCCGCGGTCTCTGTGGCCAACTTCACCTGTACAGTGGACGTCAGGAGGTACATATACCGCGACGGGGGGCCTCCTTCGCCTATATACGTCAACGTCTCTGCGGCGTACCGGGGCCTTGTGCTTGTAAAGAAAAACGCGGTGGTGGCCTCCGTCGTGGCAAGGCCGGCGGGCCGGGGGTATTTCAACTACACCGGCGACGCTTGCGTCATCGGCCCAGTGGGCGCGTCGAAGCCGCTTTACTACGTACTGCTCAGCGGCTCCAACGTCTTAGCTAACGGCACCTCTCCGCAACAGCTGGGCGACGGCGTGTTGGCCCAGTGCCCGTCTGGCCGTGGGTACTACACCTACCGGCTGGTGCTGTCTAACGGCACCGTGCTGTCTGTGCCCGTCGCCGTGGATAAGCTGTACGTCTGGGCCGAGGCTAATAGGACGTCGGCGTACGTCAACCAGACGGCTAGGACGGTGGTGTTTGACCTATACCTTAGGTTTACAAATCCCGCCCCTGGGTTCGCCCCACTGTCGTACACATACTCGCTGGTGTACAACACGGCGTTGCTCTCCTGCACCATGGTGGCCAAGCCTCAGTACGTGACCTGTACCGGGGGCGCATGTACGGGGACCACGGCGCTGGCCCCCACGGAGACCAGGGCGCTGTACGTAGGCACGTATCGATGCGACGCAACAGATGCCTTCTTTAAAGTAAACGCCACCACCGTGGCAGTATCCGTCTCAGCTAATTACGGCAGCTACGTCTACTTCAACGGAGTCGTGGGCCGGCCCAGCTACTCTGCCCCCGCCAACTGGGTTGTGTTGAGAATAGAGGCCGGCCGCGCGGTATACGCCCCCGGCGCCTCTATGGTCACTTTGGAACAGAGGCGGGGCCTAGTCTCGCTCATATACGCAAGGCCCCCGGCGCCTCCGCCGCCTACGTGCCCCATGTTTTACCTCGCCGCAAACTCTTCCCTCTACCCCCTCGTCTCCACGTCTGGGCTCAGCCTATACAAGTGGGTTATGCCGAACTGGCACGAGGACTACGTCGTGGGGACTCTCTTCGGCCCCAGCCCAGCCAGCCTTGCCAAGGTGAGCCAATCACAAAACCCGCCTAGTTACGAGATTTACCTAGGCCCCAACCTCCAGCTCACGCCCTTGCAACTCTTGGGCCTCCCCACGGCGTTGCCCGCCTCTGTGCGCTGGGTCACCGCCTCAGGCGCCTCATACTGGGTCTACGCCAACGCCACAGCCCTAGTCGGCACTAGGATCTGCACCCAGCCGATCGCCAACTTCACGGCCAAGACCATGCGGAGTCTGGCCAGCTGGACTTTTAGTTGTCCCGCTTCTACAATTAGAGACGGCTTTAACTACTGTACTTGGAATAGTTTTGGATTTGACTACCAGCCCCAGTGGCTAAAATTTCACAAGTCCTCTCCCGGCTCTCAGGCGTACATTGACCAAAGTGAGGGTAATCCTGCTCCTTCTCTGTTTCTGGAGGGCAAGAATGGCTACGGGGCGGCTTATATTAACATAACTCAGTGGACTGGCCCAGTACCTGCGGGGAACTTTTCTATGGATGTGCAACTACAAGCCTCGTTAAGCGGCGAAGACTACGTACAGTTAAACTTTTTTATAGATCT
>JAVZUI010000005.1:0-42700 GCA_038879095.1 Pyrobaculum sp.
TGCGGCACGTGTCATTGTTTAGCATAACTGTCATAAACTATTGCCGCCGAGACAGCGTGCAGACGGGGGGCACCGCAAACCATGCCGATTTGCTGGTCTCCAGCGACTTAGATAATATTGTTGACAGGGAGACGTGGGAGAAGTCGTTGAGAGAGTGGGAAGACAACGAAGAGGCGGCTTACCGAAAGCTAGCCGTCGTCAAGTCGGTGCTGACGGCGAGAGAGGTGGAGGCGCATCCGCTTGAGGGCGACGGAGTGCCGCCCGAGGTACGCGAAAGCGTAAAGGCCGCCTTGCTCAGGGCCAGGCTGGGGCTGGCGGCCTTGGCGGGGGAGTGGTCGATTGTAAGCACAAGCGAGCTGGAGAGCCTGAAGAAGAGGGGTCCGACCACTTTTAACCGTCTTGTGGAGGAGGGGAAGACGAAATTCCTAATCCGCACTTCGAATGACATATCCAAAGACATCGGGCTGAGTGCTAAGAGGGAAGTAGTTGGCTATTTGTTTAGGCTTGTGAAGGCGCCTGATGCTAAAGACGCCGTCGTGAGGTACGGCAATGTGGAGACGATGGGCATCTACGCCCTGGTGTTTAAGTCTGAGGAGAAAACAATACGCATCGAGGTGTTGGCGAAGGAGGTAAAGAAGCTAGTTGGCACCGGGGAGTCGCAAGACCGCTTGTTTACTTCATTGCAGAAGGTCAACACGCCGCTTGGGGAGATGTACAGAGTAGCATCGTTTTCCATTTCGACAAAAGGAGGAATGCCAACAACACCTCACCTCTACTTACAGGACTTAAATGTTGAAATAAGTTTCTTCCTCTTAGATGGCAAGCCGAGTAGGGCATTGTTGTGGGGCCTTGGGTTAACCGACTTGGGGACCGACGCTTGGGGCAATTCGTCGCTGAACAGTCCCGATGTGGTTTTACATTGCTTATTTTGCATGGCCAGCGGCAGGCTGAGCACGGCTCGCATACATGACATTAATTTGACTGACCTTGGCCCAAGCGTGACATTTGTAACAACGGCTAAGACTGGTCTTCCACCGAAGGCCTTGGTGTGGGAGTTGTTTAGGGCATTAGCTACTGGCAAGGCGGAATCTATAACGCTTAAGAAAAATATCGACCTAAAGCAGTTATCTGAGAGGCTCATTTCTGCCAAGTCTCTCGATGAAGCACTCGCCGTGCTTAAAGAATACTTCAGTGCAGTGGAGAGAGTTAAGGCCAAGGCAAGGCGGGAGAGGATGTATGTTATTAAGGATGGTGTGGAGGAAGTGAGACCGGAGAGTTGGAAAAGACGCAACGTAATATACGTACCGCGTCGTTTGTTATTCGAATTGGTTGACGCTATGAGAGAGGCAGACTTCTGGCTAGGTTTGCTCGTAGGAGACGGCGTTGTTATTCTCGGGCTGAACAAGCTCGGCTTCGCTGTCGGTGATGAGTTTGCGGAAGCGGCAGGTCTTTTAATGAGCCTATTTGCGTTGAGGTACGGCATTAGAACAGTGCCAGAGATAGGGGATAACAAAGCCTGCTTTGATGTCGAGACATCTAAGACACTTATTGCAAAGCTTTTCGAGGAGCTCCGCCAAAGCGGTAAGCTTAGGGAGCTTGCTGAGGCCGTGAAGTGGTGGAGGTCACTGGGCATGCCCGGAGGCTCAAACCCGCCTAAGCTGATTTCGCTTATGGCGCTGTACGAGAGGACTTGCGGTGAGACGGATTACTTAACCGAAAGCGCATTCAGGTTGTGGATGGAGTACAAGGGTGAAGTGTTTAAGAAGGCCCTTGACAAGGCGCCACACGTAATGGCAGTGGCTGACAACGCCTATGTAATAAGCCTTGAGGAGAGCGAAAAAGGCGCCGAGGTGAAGTTCGCCTATCCTATTAAGATTGGTCAAGAAGTAGCATGGTATGAGTACAGGCTGTGGACCGATTGGAGACTATACCGCCTATACTGTGTTTCGGGATATGACAAACTATCAGAACTAGCTAGATCCATTGACGAAGAGGCAAGAGAGGAGGAGGGCCGCTTTAAGCTGAGCGCCAGAGTGGGTAAAGCACTGTATTATATACTTAAGCGTAGGTATATCTACGTACAGATGTCAAGTGGCGAGGTTAATTTCAGGGGAAGTTGCTGGGTATATACCAACAATGCAGAGGACATTTACAAAGGGCGCCTAAGGAAGTTAGACACGTCTAGGTTGTCGGACGGTAGAATCGGTGGGCTTGAGTGTGCCAGCGCGTCTCGCAGAGAGTTGCTGAGACGAGTCGGCTACAAGCCTGAAGAGGCGCTGGTGGCTAAGCCGGCCTCTGTTAAACATCTAGGCGGCATGCGCTTCGAGGTGGAGGATCGTGTAGTGGAGTTCGTCGAGTCGAAGCAGTTAAGTCAGCCGCTATATGCCGTAGTACAGTTCAACACTGCGGATGAGGCGAAGCTGTTCTACCGCCGTCTACTAACTGCCGGGGTGTATGCCAAATACGTTGAAAGAGAGGTCATGCTTGACGACGAATCCTTCTGGGGTATGGTCGCTGTCAGTGGTATAACGCCGGAGGGATATCAGAGGCTATATCCCTTAGAGGGCGATCGGTACAGAGACCTATTCGTGTTTAAACGCACTGATGGGGAAGGTCTCTACTATCAATTCGTAGTTAAGGTCGAGGGCGTTTGGAGAGCAACTGGTAGGAAGTACAGCGAAAAGAATCAAAGGGTAATACTCAAACATGCCGACAGCATTGTCTTAAAGGCTTTGAGAGTGGCGGTGAGAAAAGCCATAGACGCCGAGCTGGGTGAGATAGGAGAAGACTACGGTGTCTACTATGTCCAAGTCTACCGCCCAGTTCTTGAAAAATTTGAGGAGAGGGCATTGACATCCAAGCCGCTGGAAAAGCCAGAAGTACGCGTGGAAGGCGGCTTAATAGTTATCAAATACGGTAGAGTTGAATGCAGAGTAGAATTTACGTTGGTGAGAGGAAGAGGGGGCGTTCCCCTATGTGGCGCTGGGTTACACAAGGCATTGAAGACGTTGGGAGTGCCCGCCATATGGATGCCGGAGGGTCTGAAAGTGGGAAGAGATGGCATGTGGGGCCTGCTAGCAACAGCCGTCGAGGAGGCGTTGAGGCGGAGAGAGCAACTGAAGCTACCAGAAGGTGTCTCGCTGATAAGGGCGAGACCCGAAAGGGGATACTACGTATTCAGAGTTAAGGCAAAGGGAGGGCAGTATGTATACTCCGTGCTGAAGATAGAGGGGCAGTGGACCGCCATGGGAGGAAAGGTAGATAACAGGGGGGAAATTGAGTTCACGCATTCAAAGGAGACGGTCGCCAAGGCACATGCTGAGGCTATTAACGAGTTATTAGCCAAGTGCATTACGGAGGGTCTCTGTTCGAAAAAGGTGCCACGGCCAACGTCAGATGGCAGGGCGTGGCGTTTCCGTCTCAACGTTAGCGAGTTAAAACAAATTGAGCGATGAGACAGTAAGCAATAGCGCAATGAAGGTCAGAGGTTATAGAAGCCCCCTCCCAGCACGCCAGTTTCCCGGGCCCTCGCGGAGCCCAGTACTCCTGCGCGCGGCGCCGGCCTTAGCTTCCGGGTTCTGAAGAGTCCGGGCGTAGCACCGGCGCCTATGGCCGGGTCAGGGGCGTTCTAAATTAATGCGGGGGTTTATAAATTTTTTGCAAAAGACTTATAAAACCGGGCGTCGGAGCTGGGGGGCGGAGCGGCCTTGTGGGGCTTCGATGAGGGCCCCGCGTACGCCAGTGGCCTCTACAGCCTCTTGGCGGCCTCTTGGTAGACCGGGTCTAGGAATTTGAAGTCTTTTACCAGGCCCAGCGCCTCGAGCTTGTCAATTATTCTGCTGGTGGTGGCTTTGGGCAAGGTCTCTCCCGTCGCCTCCTCCACATAGCGCCTCACGGCCGACCACGTGTTTGCGCCGTTTGCAATGGCCTTTAGGGCTAGTTTCTCCCTCTTCGAGAGCTTTGCCAGCTCTTCGAGGGCCAATGACACCGCCGCCTCTTTGGTTGCTTCAATAGACGCCCCCCCAGGTAGCTGAGCCCGAAGTGGACTAGCCACCCAGGTATGCCGTCGAAGAAGTCCACCGCCTCCTCCAGCAGAGGGGGCGGGGGCTTGCCCCGGCTTCTCTAAAGCCGAGTTGTAAAAACTCAAGCGACTGCTCTCTTGAAGACCGGGGCAGGACGAGCCTAGACACATACCTGCCGTACAGCGGCGAGGAGGGCTCCTCCGCCGCCATGAACCTCTCCAAGAGCCCTATCTGGGAGCCGCTTAGCACTACGGTTATGTTTTGAAGGTTGTCGTAGGCGTAGGCCACCGCTCTTCTAAGCTCTGCGGAGACTGGGGGCCTCGCCTCCTGGGCTTCGTCAAGCACAACTACAAACCTCCCCCTCTTGTTCAGCTCCTCTAAGAGGCCTATTAGGCTTATGGAGTCGCGCCCTCTCCACTTGATAGTGACGCCTACTCCCATCACCTCCACGCCCCTCACTCCTTTCAAAGCCTCTTTTACCTTACGCCACCCCTCCGTCAACGCGTCTGCCAGTCTTTCATAAAGCTCTGCCAAAGTGGCAACCCCCCCTCATGTCTACGTAGATCCCCCTGTAGGGCTCGAGGAAGGCTTTTAAAAGCGACGTCTTGCCTATGCGCCTAACGCCCAACACGGCGACGAGCGGCCTGTCCACGTTTTTGTCTAGAAACTCCAACTCCTTCTCTCGGTCGTACAGCTCCTTCCTAGAGCTCTTCGGCCTTGGGTCAAACAAGTTCCGCATCGGAACTTAGTTCCGGTCCGGAACTTAAATCTTCAGCGCTTGGGCCTTCTTCACATGTGCAGTGCGGCGGCGCTAGGTCATCACCGTCTTTTAACACTTCCAAATTTTTAACTCGTCCCCCGGCCTCAGGCCGTAGGAGGCCGAGGCGCTTCCCATCACCACGGCGAGTTCTAAATACCCCTCGCTGTTTATCAACGCCACCAGCTCGCCGGGCTTCGCCTTGCCGTACGTCTCCACGTATTTCGCCCTGAGGACAGACCCCTTGGCCTCCACGCAGAGGACGTCCCCCGGGGAGGCGGGCGCCTCTTCCACAGACGTGTAGACGTTTCCAAACCTATCCACGTATATAGCCTTGGCGTACAACACGCCGTCTTTATATACGGGGCGGGGGAGCTCTAGCCTCTTCCAGCTGGCCGCGGGCGTGCCCAGTAGCCTCGGCTCTATGCCGAGGGATAGGTACGCCGCCGCGGGGGCAAAGACGTCTCTCCCGTGAAACGTCTTCGAGAGCCTCGGCAGCCCCGTCTGTATTACGTAGGCCTCCTCCACCCCGTCCTCCTCAGCGGCTAGCGACAATAAGCCGTTGTCAGGCCCTACGAAAAAGTACCGCCTAGTCTTAAGAATGAGGGGCGCCCTCTCGGTGCCCACGCCTGGGTCCACCACCGCCACGAAGATAGTCCCCCGGGGGAACCACTTGTAGGCGGCCTTTAAGACAAAGGCGCCTGTCCACACGTCCTGGGGCGGAATCTCATGCGTAATGTCCACCACCACGGCGTTTCGGTTGATGGAGTAGATGACGCCTTTCATCACCCCGACGAAATAGTCCTTAGTCCCAAAGTCGGTTAAAAGCGCAATCACGACGTAATGTTAAAGGTTTAAATAAAATAGCCCCCCGCCTGGCGTGGACTTGGTAGATAAGTCGAGACTGCCCTACGTTTACTCAGCCGACGAACTGATATCTCTCTTCTTCGCCGTATATGGGAGGGAAGAGGCCAGGGGCTCCACGGCCGAGCCGGCCTTTGTAAAACAGAAGAGGCTGGAAATCAAGAGGATTGTCTCCTCGGGGAAGCGCCTGGCCTCTACGCTGAGAGAAATGGCGTTGAAGATGCCGTTCCTCGACAAGCTACACCCCTTCTACAGAGAGCTAATCGACGTGGTGTACGGGACGCAGACGTATAAACACGTGGTGGCGAAGGTGGGGAACGCCCACGCCGCGGTTAGGGCAATTGCAAAAGAGGCGATAGCCTCAGTTAGGACAGCGCCGACCAAGGCGGCTGTTTTACAAGCCAGGAGGATGTACCACGCGAGGATAGTAGACTTGTTAAACGACCTAAGGCCAGAGCTGGAGAAAATGAGAGAAATAGTGCAGTTCTTACGCAAGCTCCCCTCGATCGACCCCGGCATGTTTACAATCGTCGTCGCGGGGGCTCCGAACGTGGGCAAGTCCAGCTTCGTCCGCTGCGTCTCCACGGCCAGGCCAGAGGTGGCCGAGTACCCGTTTACCACTAAGCAGATACACGTAGGGCACATACACCTAAAAGGCGACAAAGTCCAGGTAATAGACACCCCCGGGCTCTTAGACAGGCCGCTCAGCGAGAGAAACGCCATAGAAAAACAGGCGGTGCTGGCACTTCGCCACCTCGCCAACGTAATCATCTTTCTAGTAGACCCCTCGCCGCACTCAGGCTACTCTCTAGAAATGCAGAAGAGACTATACGAAGAGATCAAGGCCAACTTCCCCGCACCCCTCGTGCCGATAATAAACAAAATCGACATAGCAAGCGGGGAGGAGTTAAAAATAGCCGAGGAGACCTTCGCGCCCGCGGCGAAAATCTCTACGTTAAACTGCCAAGGCACAGACGCCGCCATTAACTACGTGCTTCAGAAATACTACGTCCCATACGCCATACAAAAACTTAGAGAACTCCGCGCGGCAAGCCGCTAGGGCTAGCCCTCTAAGCGCCCATATTTTTAAAAAAGGGGACGTTTGTGGCTGATTGGTTAAACAAAGCGAGGCGGTTTAGAGACTACGCCAAAGAAGACCTTACGGCAGGCAACAGCGCGGCGTTTTTTTGCCCAACAGGCGGCAGAGCTGTTGTCAAAGGGAGTCCTCATAGCGAAGACTGGGTCAAGTGTGACGCACTCAGTCTCGGAGCTACTCCACTACTTAGCAAAAGCCTTTGGCGAAGAGTCGTCTGAGGAGGTGGCGAGATGCGCCGTCGAACAACACTACGTACAAGCCAGATACCCAGACGCCAGGGTTAACGATTACAGAAAGTGGGAGGCGGAGGAGGAGGTTAAGTGTATGGAAATACCTGGGCCTATGTTCAACAAGTGGCTGGAATACGTTAAAGAGGTCGCAGAGGAAAGAGAGAGGAGGTTCAACGCCTTGTTACAAAGACTGTGTCAGAGTAGCTTGGCGGTGGTCTTATTCGGTTCTAGGGCGCGGGGCGACCACACGCCTCTAAGCGACTGGGACATACTAGTCTAACAGAAACAGGGCACTACAGAGTAGAGGCAGGCGAGCTGGGGCAGATCTTCTGGCTGCCGATAGACGAGGTAGACCGCGTCTTAGACTTCTCCATGGTGCTCCTAGACGCAGTTATGGAGGGGAAGTTGCTGTGTGGGAGTGGAGAGGCCTTCGCCAAGGTGAGAGACAGGGTAGAGGCGTATGTCAAAAGCCGCGGCCTTGTGAAGACGAAAGGTGGGTGGATTAGAAAAGACTTATTGTGAAAAGCGGCCTACGTCGCCCTCCGCTTTCCCACCCCCTTCACCTCTATGAGGTACCTCTCCCCAAGCTTCTCCACGCGGAACTTCACCGGGAGGAACTGCTCGACGATGTACATATTTGTCTGGAGGTGTGTGGTGAGCTCTGAGGTAGTTATCCTACTCACACCGTCTGCCAGCGCCATATACACCACGGCCATGTCCGCCATGTGGGGGTCCACCGAGGCGCCTGTTTTCAACACGGCGAGTAGCCTCTCGGCGGCCTCTCTGCCCACGGCCTCGGCGGGCTTGCCCCTCTCGCCAAGCGAGTCTCCGCCCACGACGTTGCCGACGTCGGAGACCGCCCAGATAACGACGCCGCTCCCGGGGCCAAGCCCGTCGCCCCTCACCTCAGTTTTTACATCTGCAGAGTACCCGTGCCTCGCCAAGAGCTCACGCGCCGAGCTGGCCTGCCTCTCAGCCACGTGAGGCGGGAGGTTGACTGCGTGTGAGATCCCTTCAACCTTCGCCACTCTGCCGAAGTCCACAGCGTCCAGCGGCTTAAGCACGTCCACGGGCACCGCCTCCACGGCCACCCTCCCCCCGCCCCTCGGGTAGTGGCCGCGCCTATAAACCTCAATTTTCACCTCGGCGCCGAATTTCCTCAACACGGGGGCAAACACGTGCCTCATGTAGTCAATGGGAGGCGCCCACGCCACGTCTGTGCCGCCAGCGACGACCAGCCTCGTGCGGCACGGGGCGAATATTAGTATGGGGGCCAGTATCTGAATAACCAGGGAGACGCTCCCCGCCGTGCCTATGTCAATGTCAAAACTGCCACACCTCACGCCCCTCGGCTTAAACAACAAGCGCGTCGACCCCTTAAAAGCCCCCTCCACCTCTGCGTTTGTCAACGCCACAGCGGCGTTGACCCCGGCGAGGTGTTGAGGTTGCAGGCCGGGGTTGGCCCTTTTAGCCCTAATATTAACAATTTCCACAGGCACTCCCAAGAGGGCCGACATGGCTATAGACGTCCTCAAGATCTGGCCGCCGCCCTCGCCGTACGATCCGTCTATTCTAACAACCACGGCACTCGCTGAGAGGGGGATAAAAAGAATTCACATTTATAAATAGCAGATATGGCCGGTGACATGGGCGAAGAGGTGCAAATCGGCGCCACCGCCGTAGGGCTCAAGGTCAAAGAAGGCGTAGTGCTGGCCGCCGAGAAGAGGGTCTCCTACGGCTTCTACACCCTGAGCTCAGCCGGCAAGAAGGTCTTCATCGTCAACGACAAGCTGGCAGTGGCCTCCGCAGGCATAATCGCCGACATGCAGACCCTGGCAAAGATATTAAAACTAAA
Organism: Pyrobaculum sp.; assembly: GCA_038879095.1. Classification (GTDB taxonomy): domain Archaea; phylum Thermoproteota; class Thermoprotei; order Thermoproteales; family Thermoproteaceae; genus Pyrobaculum. Next base: position 8,825 of record JAVZUI010000005.1, read on the forward strand.
CGCAAAAGCCTACGAACTGGAGTTTAAGAAAAAGCCGACGGTACACGCAATGGCCAAGCTCCTCTCAGTAGTCATGTTCAGCCGCAGGTTCATGCCCTTCTACGCAGAGGTTTTAGTAGGAGGAGTAGACGAAGAAGGCCCCCACCTAATAGTAATGGACCCGCTCGGTAGCCTAATCGAAGACAACTACGCCGCACTGGGCACCGGCGCCAAGCTGGCAATAGCAGTCCTCGACAACAACTACAAGCCAGACATGTCGATCCAAGACGCCAAAAAACTGGCAGTACAGGCCCTAAAAGCCGCCATAGAAAGAGACCCAGTCTCCGGAGGCGGCATAGACCTAGTCGCAATAGACAACAACGGGGCAAGAGAAGAAGAAGTAAAAGTACAACTAGTAATTTAACCGAGACTTAAATAGTTACGCGGAGATAAACCTAATTCAAGGCAGTACCTAGTGAGTTATTTTTAAAAAGGGCCCGCATAGCGGCCTCATCGGGGCCGTGGCGCCGCCGTGGGTGCGAGGCGGTGGGCTAGAGGAAACTATTGGTGGTTTAACAGGTCTTCTCGGCACAGAGGCGTAAAGCCGACCCCCCTGACGTTTGCGATTAGAAGCACCCCGGCCCGACAGGCGGCGTCTATGCCGCTGTATAAAGGCCCCCTGAGGCTTACCACTATCGGGACGCCTAGTTTTGCAAGCCTCTGCACCATGTCTCCGGAGGCCCTCCCGGTGGTAAAGGCAATGGCCTTAGATGGGTCTAGGCCAAGCCTCAGCGCCTTGCCTACAAGTTTCAAAACGCCGCTGTGTCTACTCACGTCGTGCACCACCACCCAGTCCCCCTCGTAGTAAATAGCCGACGTGTGCATAGCCAGCTGGGGCTCCACGCTGGGCATCGTCAATTTCACAAATTCGCCAGCCAGCCTCTTGACGTCGTCTAAGCTAATACTCAGCCCCGGCCTTACCCTCTCCACAGCCCCAGAAGCAGGGCCGCAGTCGACAACTTTTGCGGGGAGCCCGCCCTCCCCCGCGTAAATATATACGTTGCCCTCTTTTATCAAAATCTTCGAAGTGGCCCCGTAGCCGCTTACGTAGGCAAATCCCATAGCCAAGTCTTCTAACTCCTCTGGGGAGGCGACAACCTCCTCCACTAGGCTCCCGTTTACATATATCTTCACCAAGACGTCCACCGCGATTTTAAACCCCCTATGACTCCGCCACATACCGCGCCGCTATTCTAGCAAGCAGTTCAGTCTTTTTATCTACATCTTTAGTAATTTCTACAAAAGTAAAATTACAATTATTACACTTATAAAAAATAAAACAATTTTTAATATATGTAGTAAAATTTTCTTTCCCCACAACGCCGCAGTTAGGACACTTATACACGCCGTATTCCCACGTAAACCCGCAAGAACACTTAGCATACCTCACCTTCTTGCTGTAAGTCCCGACGTCCACTTCTCTGAAGATAAACAGGACAGGCCTAAGCCCACAAATTGGACAAAAATCCCCCCTCCACCCCTTGAACACGTCACCATATTTTCTACTTAAGTAAATAGCCCTTCTATAAGTCTCAAGCTCCTCTCCCTCTTTGTATTTAATTAGGGGAGGCTGTAAAAAAGCGGAGTCGTACTCCACCGGAGCCGCAGACGCGATAGCCTCAACTTCTCTAAGCAGGTCGTCGCAGTTGTCGCATATTAGGCTAAGTAGCTCCTCTCCTGTACACATACCTAGCCATGTGCGACCTCGCCCACTCAAGGCTTACCTTTCCGTAGCCAAACATGGCAAGTAGTAGCGGCCTGTTGCTAGGATGCAACGTGGCGTATAGGTGGGCAAAGACAAAGAGCAACGACAAGTAGAACCCCAGGTCGTGTACGAGGAGCAGGAACCTCACGTCGTTTGTGGTGAGGCCTAGGTAGTCTTTGTACACAATTGCCACGCCGCTACCCGAAAGCATAGCCACGCCGATAAATAGTAGCATAGTCATATACGCCACCAACACGTTGTGCCTATCTAACTGCTCGGCCACGTCCTTGGGGAGGGGGGTCCCCAGCGTGTAGTGTTTCACCAAAGCCGCCGCCTCTGCCACCTGTCTTCTAAGGGGCTTGCCCAGCGGGCGGAGGACCTCCACTCTCCTAAACGCTATCAGATAGATGGCGTACACCAGCAGAAACACGCCCCAGATTATGCCGAGAAATCTGTGGCTAGTCCTGGCGAGCTCCGCGCCTGTGGACACAGGCGGGGTGCCCAGAAGAGAGGCGAGCGGGTAGCCGAAGGCGTATACAAACCAGGAGAGGAGGTCTGGGAATAGTAGTAAACTCCCCGTGATTGCCAAAAGCGTAAATAACACAATGTTTAAGTGGTGGGCAATCTTATATCCAACACTCGCCACTTCAATTTCTTTACTATTTACACTACTCATATTAATAATATACAAAACATATTTAAAAATTTTACTCTTTCTTTTCTTCTTGCCTGGCCTTACGCCATGAGGCCAGCCCAAGCACTAAGAGGCCGGCGGCCAGTATAGGCGCGCCTATCGTGGCGACCTTAGCTAAAGACTCTCTTACAGACATGGCGTCCACCGTCTGTTTACTAGGCAACTTCTTATCAATGGCAAAGGCCCTCCTCTCAGAGGCGACGAACATCCAGCGGGTCTGCCCGCCGACGTAGGGATCTGCGTTAAGGCCGTACACCTTCCTACCCTTCTCCGCCTCCGCCTTAGCCTGCGCCGCCACCTCGCCGACGGGGCCGAACTTAAACACCCCAGTGGGGCAGACCTCCACACATGCCGGCGCCATGCCGTTTTCTATCCTATCCACACAGAAGGTGCATTTGTAATACTTCCCGTCGCTCCCCCTCCTGGGCACGTCGAAGGGACACGCATTTAGACAGTAGCCGCACCCAATACACTTGTCTTTGACAATTACAACTGCGCCGGACTCCGCCACCTCTATGGCGCCCACTGGACAAGCCCTGGCACACGGAGCCTCCACGCAGTGGAGACAGTTGTAGGGGAGGGGGGCCACCTCCACCTGGCTGAAGGAGTACCTGCCTACCCTTTTGCGCACCTCGCCCTCGTAGTAGAACACCACCTTCCAATCGTTTGCAGTTAGGTCGGGCGGCGAGGTAAGCGAGCCGGCGAAGGAGAGCACCTCTGCAGGCCTGCCGTTCCAGTCTTTACACGCCACTTGACAAGCCCTACATCCTATACACTTGTCTAAGTCCACCAAGACGGCGTATCCCTTGTCCTTGGGGAAGTTTACCGACACCATAGTCACGCCTTCCTAATCTTCCCCATCCATGCTTTAGACTCCTGTATTGTCGTCACAACGTCGCCTACGTCGGGGTTTATGAAGTTAGCCTGCGGCCCTGTTACGTAGCCCTCGAAGCTAAACGCCCATATCACGTTGACGACTGGTAGCTTGCCCCCTGTCACGTCTAGGTATGCCTCACCTTTGGTTACATACGCCTTAACTTTAATAGACCCCCTGGCGGTGACTAGCTCCACGTAGTCGCCGGACTTGACGCCGAGTTGCTGGGCCAAGCTCTCTGAAACAATGGCGAAGGGCTCCGGCACCAACTCCGCTAGGAGAGGCACGTTGCGAGTCATGGCGCCGCTGTGGAAGTGCTCAGTAAGCCTGTTAGAAGTTATTGCCACCAACACGCCGTCGACCCCTGCCAGCTCTTTCGGCTCCAGCGCCACGCCTACGGACTTCCCCTTTACGATGTCCGGCTTTTCTTGCAACACGTCGAGGTTGTGGGGGTTGAGCCAGGCTAGGGTGGGGTACTGCAGAGCCATCTCCACCACCGGGGACTCCACGGGCTCGGTGTGTATAGGCCACTGGAAGTTGTACCCGGCGTACCAGCCGCCCATTTCGCTTATCACCTTGAGCGTTGCATCTCTTAAACTGCCGCTCTGCTGGTAGTAAGTCTTCAACTTCTGCCTCATCTCGTCGTATTTAGGCTTAAACTGGCGCCACCCACCTCCCGAGAAGAACGGCCTCTTCAACGACGCCTTTAGGCTTGTGGTGTCCTCGTCCCAGTACAAAGTGTCGTTGGCCCACAGATACTTCATCCCAGTCTGAGCCACAAACTCCTCATAAGTCAACAACTTGTCGCCTACTAAGAATCTGCCTTTAAACTCCAACTGTCCCGTCCTGATAAACTTCATGAGGTCCGCCCCTCCGAAGAGGTCAGCAACGCCGCTGAGCCTCCGCTTAAAGGAGCGGGGCACCCAGAAGTTGTGCCCTGGTATAAAGGCAGGCCTGTATTCGCCGGTGTATTCGTCTATCCACTCGCCTGTCTCGCCCGTTACAGTCCACTGCCTCCCAGCGGCGTACACCACGTCTTGTACTCCCAACACCGCCTGTAGAGAGTCGTAGTTGTACAAGAACCTAACGTTCATAGGCCAAGACCACCCCCAGTCTTTGTAAACTCCAAACTTCTCGCTGAACAAGCCGTCTATTTGCCCGGCCCTCCTCAGAGTGTTAAGCCGCCTCATTGTGGTAAACTCATCTCTAACGGGGTCGTATATACCGTGGTATATCAACACGGCGAAGTTAATCTCCTTGTTAATTATGCGCGGGTTCACCTCAGCCTCCACTTCGCCAACAGGCGCCGCGCGGCCGGTGCCGCCGCCGTAGTCCCACGCGTAGTCCGGTCTAAGTTCTCTTTCGTACAGAACGTATGTGGAGCCGCCCTTACGGATTTTCACCACCTCCTTGCTCTTGCCGTACGCCTCGCTGGGCAGCTTGACGGCGCCAGCTGACCTTAGGTATTTGAAGAGGTTTACTATTATCCAGTAGTCAGGCCTAGACATCCCCCTGGGCTCCACAGCCTTCCACGTCCATTGTATGACCCTATTCCCGTCGGTCCTAGTCCCTTCCTTCTCTGCAAAAGACGCCGCCGGTAGCAACACGTCTGCAAACCACGCGGTCTCCGTCTCAAATATGTCGCTCACAACTAACAGGTCTAGGCTGGCCAAGGCCGCCATTACCACCTTGGCGTTGGGGTTGGTAACCGCCGGGTTTTCGCCGAATATGAACATGGCCTTTATCTCTCCCGCCAAGGCCCTCCTCATCGCTGTGATTTCGCTTGAACCGGTGCCGAACGGGAAGTCGCATACCACCACACCGTTTTGAGGATCGTCCTCGGGGTCGGTGCCGCAGAAGAGCCCCCACATGAGCTCCATCCTCCTCCAGCCGTAGAACTTAAACACCTGCAACACCTTCGTCAAATCCGCCTGTCCCTTAGACGGCGCAGTGGTTGAGAAATTCTGCCTAGCCCACTCCGGCACTTCCCACGACCAGGCGTCGGGCATGCCCTGTAGCTTCCAGTCTTGGTACAGCCTCACCTCAAAGGCGCTGGCCGGGTGCCCGTGGTAGCCTGGGAGAGAGTCCCACCCGCCGCCCTGCACGTCGTTGGCGCCTTGGACGTTGCTGTGTCCTCTAAACGGATGCGTCCCGCCGCCGGGGTAGCCCACGTTTCCGAGGAGAAGCTGGACTATTGCGGCGGCGCGTATGATGTTTATCGTGGCGTTGGTGTGCTGGGTGAAGCCCATGGCCCATTGAATTATACCGTGCTTCTTGTGGCCGGTCACGACGCCGCTGTTCTCAACGTAGATAGAGGCGACCTTCCGCAGTGTGTCCTCGGGCACTCCTGAGATTTTAGACACCGTGGCGGCGTCGTACTCCTTTAACAACTCCTTCAAGTCGGCCAAGTCGTCGTCAGTGATGTTCCACCTCTTTCTCAGCCTCTGAAACTCGTCCAGCTGGTCGATGGGAGGCTGTCTTTCAAAAAACGCATAGTGCAGTATGTAAAGGAGAATGGAGGCGTCCGTCCCAGGCCTGAACGGAACCCACAAATCGCTGGCCATGGCCGTGCGGCTGTAGCGGGGGTCGAAGGTTATGAAAATAGTGCCGCGCTCGTTCTTCCCCTTAGTGAAGTAGTTAAAAGACACGGGGTGGGCCTCTGCCGGGCTGGACCAGAACAAAACCACGTCGGCCAGCGCCACGTCTTCAATCGAGGCGGTCTCGGCGCCCCATCCATACGTCACCGCCAACGCCGATACTGTGGAGGAGTGGCACTTCCTGTACTGAGAGTCCATGTTTGCGGTGCCTAGAAAGACGGCCAGCTTCTTAGTTAAAAACGCCTCTTCGTTTACTAAAATCGACGAGCCTATGACTTGCAACGGAACTGAGCGGCCCACGTAGTAGAAGCCGTCCTTCTGCTTCGGAGCCCCCGTGGACTGCCTCCACTGGTTTAGAACTGCCGAGAGCTTATTAGCGATGTATCTAAAGGCCTCGTCCCACGACACCCGGCGCCACTGCGGCGGGTACTTCTTAATAATACTCACAAGCTCGTCCCAGCTCTTGGCGGCCAGTATCTCCTCAGGCTTCGGCTTTGGCCCAGTCCTAATCATTGGGTATAAGACCCGGCGCTCGTTTTCCACAAGCTGGAAAGCCGCCTTCCCCTTGGGACACAGAGAGCCCCAGTTTATAGGCGACTCAGAGGAGCCGGTGGACCACAGAACTCTGTTGCCATCTGTGTAGAAGTCTATACTACACCCCACAGAACAGTAGGGACAGATAACGGCCTTCACAGAGGCCTTGGTCAACTCCTTGCCCCCAACCTCCCCCAAGACCCAGCTAGTCTTTGTAGGTTGCCACTGGGCCGACGCGGGGAGGCCAAGAGCGGCGAGGCCCAAGGCGGAGAGCTTAATAAACCCCCTTCTAGACAACTCGGTCATAACGCCTCCGACCCCCACGACTTGTCTCTCCTACCCTTCAACTTCTTCACCGTAAAACAAGTGAAGTCCTCCTCCTGTTCCAGCAGGCTATATAGCCCATCTAGTCCATCTGGAAGAGAGCCAAGTTCTCTCTGAAGCGCCTGCACCGCAGAGAAATGTTGCCGAAGCAACATCTGTTTAGCAGTTTCAAACGACATAAGTACACAAAAGTGGCAAGTTTTTAAATTTTCACTATTTATCATTGCAAATACCCAATTAAAACAATGAAAACCAAAATATAACATTGAAAAAACGTCCATATAGAAAACTATAGAGATTTATAGTATATAAAACATTAAAATTAAATTTTCATAAAGCCAAAGAGGCCAATAAAAATAAAAACTTATAATAACAGTATAGAATTGAAAAATTTAAATTACTTTTTTAACTTATTTATTAAAATTGGTAATATCTTGTATAGGTCTTCTACTACTCCGTAGTCGGCGTTTTGGAATATTGGCGCCGACGGGTCGTTGTTTATCGCGGCAATAATCCGCGAGTCGAGTATGCCGGCGATGTGCTGCGGCTGGCCCGAGATGCCGATTGCGAGGTAGAGCTTAGGCTTCACCTTTTTGCCGGAGAGGCCCACCCAGTGCTCCTCGGGGAGCCACTTCAGGTCAGCCGCTATTGGCCTAGAACAGCCCACCTGGCCGCCGAGGATCTTCGCCAGCTCAAAAGCCATTTGTAAATCCTCCTTCTTCTTAAAGCCTCTGCCCACCGACACGATGATCTCCGCCTCCTCTAGCCTAACAGCCCCCCTCGCCTTCTCCTCAACGGCGACGACCCTGGCCTTGGGGGCAGCATCTACGGCTATTTTCTCCACCGTCCCTCCCCTTGCGGGGGGCTCCCCTTGGAAGCGGCCGGGGGCGACTGACACCACCACGGGGGTGGCGGCCTCCACGGCGGCTACGGCCTTGTTTCCAAAGACGTAGCGCTCGGCCTTCACTACTCCGCCCTCGGCCTTGAGGGAAAGGACGTCGGTTAGGAACTCAGCGCCGAGCCTCTGGGCCACTATGCCGCCCACAGTCCTGGCGTTTTTTGTAGATGGGAGGAGCACCACGTCGTACCCCCCGGCCACTTTTAACACGGCCTCCGCCACTGCCTCCGGCAGTCGGGGGTCGACCTCGGCGAGGTACACCTTGGCGTAGGCCTTATAAGCCTCGGCGTCTCTCTGGCTGAAGGCCAAGGCGGCCACCTCTCCGCCGAGCGTATAGGCGGCGTACAGCAGGTCCTTTGTGGGGAATACCACCAGGGCCTTCATATCACCCCCTCCTGTCTGAGATATTGTATAAGCTTCTCTGCCTTCTCCTCCGGGGTGCCGTCTTTGATAACCACCTTCTTCCTCTGTATTACCAGCGGCTTGTACGTCGCCGTGGCTTTAGAGTCCACAGATACGCCCAGGTCCGCCAGCGTTAGCCTATTCACCGGCTTCTTCATGGCGGCCCTAATGGCCAGGAGGGTCGGTATCCTGGGCTGGTTTATCTCCCTGGTGACTGACACCACGGCGGGCAGAGGTGCCTCCACCACCTCCACCCTGTCCTCCAAGTCGCGCCTCGCCACGACTTTGCCGCCCTCTACCCTTAGCTCTCTTACGTAGGTGACCACAGGCCAGCCCAGCTCCGCGGCTACCCTCGCCGGGATTTGGCCGGTGTAGTTGTCCACAGTGGCCTCTCCCGCGAGTACGAGGTCGGCCCCCACTTTCTTAACCACAGCCGCTATGGCCTTGGCGGTGGCCAAGTGGCTGGCGCCCACCAGCTTCTCGTCGGCCACTAGGTAAGCCTCGTCGAGGCCCATGGCGAGGGCCTCTCTCAAGACGTTCTCAGCCTCCTGCACCTTCTTCTGCAGGGGGCCCCACTTGAGCACGGTCACCGCATAGGCCTTGTCCTGCCCCTTAAGCTTGACGGCCTCCTCCACGGCGTTTCTATCAATGTCGCTGATCTTAAGCGGCGTCTCCTCAACGACGACAGACTCTCTTACTCTAAGCTGGCCCGTGTCGAGGGCAGTCTTTACCAAAACTGCTATTTTCATACGAGGGGGATTATACTGATTTTTAAGTGTAGATTTTGCCAAACTGCTAACTCCGTTGGTCAACCGGCACGTACCTCAGCCCCACGGGCCCCACGTACTTCTCAGTAGGCCTAATAAGCCTGTTCTGCCGCCGGTACTCCACCACGTGCGCCACCCAGCCCGCCACTCTTGAGATGGCGAAGGTGGGCAGATTTATGTCCACGGGGAGCCCCAAGTACTTGAAAATAACGGCGGCGTAGAGGTCTGTGTTGGGGAATATCCCCTTTTGAGAAAGCTTAGCCCCCACGTACTCCTCCAGCCTCTCCGCAATCTCCACCCACTTGAAGTCCCCCCTCTCAGAGGCCAGCCCGCGCGCCAGCCTCCTCAACACCCTGAGCCGAGGGTCAGGCCCCCTTTTGTACAGCCTGTGCCCAAACCCAGGTATCCTCCGGCCGGCGGCTAGCTGTCTGTCTACCCACGTCTCTACGTTCTTCACGTCGCCTATCTCCTCTATCATCTTCGCCGCGTCGACGTTGGCGCCGCCGTGTAGAGGCCCCTTGAGGCTGGCGATGGCCGCCGTGACTGCGGCGTACATGTCTGCAAGCGTAGAGGCCACCGTTACCGCCGTAAACGCGCTGTTGTTCATAGAATGCTCCGCGTATATGACAAGCATCACGTCCATGGCCCTTGCCTCCCCCTCGCTGGGCCTAGACCCCCTCAGAGCCCAGAGGAAGTACTCAGCGTGGCTCCGCGCCTCTGCGGGGTCGAGGGGCTCCGCCCCCCTCCTCGCCCTGTCGAACCCAGCCACGATGTACGGCATAGCCGCCGCGATTTTAAGCCCGCGTCCCAGCTCGGCCTCCGGCGACTTGTCTGACAGGTCCTCCCCCAGAGCCATTGCGGAAACCGCAGACCTCAATACGTCTATCGGCTCGGCGGAGCGGGGGGCGGACCTCACCAGCTCCGCCACGTGGCGCGGGGGGAGTCTAAAAGCCCTCAGCCTAGAGCTGAAGTCGTCTAACTCGGCGCGGGTGGGCAACTTGCCGTACCACAATAGGTACGCCACCTCCTCGAAGGTGGAGTACTCAGCCAGCTCCTCTAAGTCGTAGCCTCGGTAGTAGATCTTAGAGTTTTCAAGGTCTATGTGACATATCTGAGTCTCTTTTACCACCACTCCTTCAAGACCTGGGAAATACATCGCCTAGCCGATAAAAAGAAAAAATAAAGGTTTGTTTAAGAGAGTTGTCTAAACGTGTATATAGTGTGTTTATAATTATAATTACGGTGTTGGGGCGACGCCTGGGACTTTTGGATAGGGACGGGCCTCCCACACAGCCCTAAGGCCGCAGAGGTATCTAGTCAGCCTCTCCACGCCTATGCCAAACCCCGCGGTCTTAAGCGGATAGAACTCCTTTAACATTTGCAAAAACCATCCGTATCTGGCGGGGTCCTCGCCGCCTTCTTTTATCCGCTCCACCACCCTTTCTGGCTCGTACTCCCTCTCCGCCCCGCTGATGGCCTCGCCGAAGCCCTCTGGGTACAACATGTCGAAGTCTCTCAAAACCCCCGGCCTCTCGGGGTCCTCGCGGTCGTAGAAGCCTCTGCTGCCTCTCGGGTAGTCGTATATAAACACGGGCTGTCGGTGCAGGCCGGAGAACAGCTTTTCACACTCCCAGGTCAGCTCCGCCCGGGGGTCGTTTTTACAGCCGTAGGAGTTTACAACTTTGACAGCCTCTGCGTGTGGGTACTTCTTAAACGGCGTCGTGAACTCCGGCAGCTCCCTCCCCAGCACTGTCTCCAGTTGCCTGCCCAGCTCCTCTCTCACCGCCTTCACGGCGTGGGCGACGAGCCGCTCCGCCACCTTCATGGCCTCCCAGTAGTCCGCCCCGTACATCTCCACGTCCAGCTGGACGAACTCCGCTAGGTGCCGGCCTGTGTACATCGCCTCCGTAGGCTCCAGCCTGACGTTTGGGCTGACTATGTATATCTTGCCAAGAGACGCGGCCATGTACTGTTTGTACAGAATGGCCGACGACATGACTTTATACTCGTGGCCGTAGTAGTCAATAGTCGCCTGCCTCGCCCCCCTAATCCCCGGGTCGGTGACCGGGCCGACGATGGGAGGCAACACTTCTACAAATCCCAGAGAGTCTAAGTACTCTCGCATCGCCCTCAGTGCGGCGGCCTGCACCTTGAACACCAGCTTGTATTTGTCCGAGGAGGCCCACCTCCACGAGTACTTCAGCCACTCCTCCAGCTCTCTCCTATACCTCTCAGAGTCGGCCACAAGCTTCTCGAACTCCAGCACAGACCTGTGGTACCTCGGCTCGCTGTAGTCCATGGCCCAGTGACTTGGCTAATAAATTAGCATTGTGTGTACAAAATCTAAGAGATAGCCGAAACCACCTGTCTGATGTTACGAAACGCGCAGGGATGCCTAAATTAGATGTGGGCGACAAACTTGGGCTATGTGAAAAATTTTCCGGGGGCATGGGCCCAGACACGGGGGTGGGCGTGCATGGTCGGCAACGGCGTGTGCCCCCGGGCACATCTTTAAAATGTTTTTGATAGGCCGCCACATGGACTACGTAGTGGTGTCGGTGCTCGGCGCAGACAGGGTTGGAATTGTGGCTGGGATAGCCTCGGTCTTGGCGCGGCACAACGCCAACATTGTGGACATCTCGCAGACTGTTGTGAAGGACATCTTCTCGATGATTATGATCGTCGACGTGTCCAAGGCCGATGTGGACATCGCCACTCTTAGGAAGGAGCTGGAGGAGGAGGGGAGGAGGCTAGGGGTCATGGTGGCGGTGCACCACATAGACGTATTCCGATACATGCAGAGGATATGAAGTTCGACCCGAGGGAGATCGGTGAGGTCTTGGAGATGGTGCTTTTCAGAGAGTTGGACATACGCGCCGTGACTCTCAGCGTCAACACGCTCCCGGCCATGAGGGCGGACGCGGCCGAGATGCTGGAGGCGTTGGAAGAGCTCTTAACGCCTTACTTAAGCCGCCTGAGGCCCGCCGTGGAGAAGGTGGCCTCGAGGCTGGGGGTGAAGATAGTCACAGTGCGCCTCGCGGTGTCGCCCGCCTCCGTCATGCTCGAGCCGCTCGGCAAGGCGGAGGCGGCCGTGGAGCTGGCCCGCCGCCTCGACCAGCTGGCCGAGAAATACGGCGTGGACATGGTCGGGGGGTTCTCGGGGTTTGTACACGTGGGGTTTAGCAGAGGGGACAAGGCCCTCTCAGAGGCCCTGCCGGAGGCCCTCAACACTACGTCGAGGGTGGCGGGCTTTCTCAACGTGGCGTCTACCCACACCGGCGTCAACCTCGACGCGGTGTACAAAGCCGCCGAGGTCGTCATGTCGCTCCGGCCCGAGGCAGCGGCGAGGTTTGCGGTGACTGCAAACCTCCCAGAAGACGTCCCCTTCATGCCCGGCGCGTACCACGGCCTGGGCCTCCCAGACGCGGTGGTGAACATCGCAGTAAGCGGCCCCGGGGTAGTGGAGGCGGTGGTTAGAAGCCTCCCCAACGCAGACGTGAGGACTCTACACGACGCAGTGAAAAGAGCCGCCTTCAAGATCACTAGGCTGGGGGAGCTGGTAGGCCGGGAGGTGGCCAAGGAGCTGGGGGTATACTTCGGGGCGGTGGACCTAAGCGTGGCGCCTTCCCCCAAGGTGGGGGACTCCGTGGCCGCCGTGTTGGAGGCCATGGGGCTCCCCAGGGTAGGCTCGCCGGGCAGCGTCTTTGCCCTATCTCTATTCGTCGACGCCGTTAAGAAGGGAGGGGCCATGGCCACCTCAACCCTGGGCGGCCTCAGCGGCGCCTTCATACCAGTAAGCGAAGACGCAGTCATGGCGGCCGCGGCCAAGGAAGGCCACGTGGACTTCGACGTGTTGAAGTCCATGGCCGCCGTGTGCAACACAGGCATAGACATGGTGGGGATACCGGGAGACGCCCCCGTAGACGCCGTCGCCGCCTTGATAGCAGACGTAATGGCCATGGCGGTCCATTTGGACAAGCCGCTTGGGGTCAGGCTGGTCCCAGTCCCCGGCGGCCGGCCAGGCGCCGTCTACAACATAGGCGGCCTATACGGCTCCGTCCCCGTAGTAGACCTCAAGGCGCCCGGCCCCGTGTCGTTGGTAAAACGAGGCGGCACGGCGCCCCCCGGCATAGAAAGGCTGAAGAAGGGGTAGCCGTTACGAGCCCGGCGGGGGCATTGGAAATAGATTAAAAGGTGTGGCCAATCTAGTTAATGCCCGTCCGAGCCGTCGCGGCGCCTAACGTCGACGCCGAGACGAGGAGGTACTACGAGGAGCTGTACTCGGGTCTCCCCGGCGACTCCCACGTGACGTACATAGTCGTGTTGACCGGCGGGTCGGAGCCGGAGGTGTTAGAAGCCGCCGGGGCCTACAACATCATCTTGGCGTGGCCTCACTACAACTCTCTGCCAGCGGCCTTGGAGGCCGCCGCGGCGTTGAGGGAAGTGGGCAGGTACGCAGAGGTGGTGCCCCTCGCCGCGCCGGGGGCCGAGCCGCCTTTGGAAAAAATTAAGAAGATCCTGGGGGTGTACTCGCTTCTGAGGAGTCCTCCCCGCCTCCTGCTTGTCGGCAGGCCTAACAAGTGGCTCGTGGCTTCTCACGTCCAAGGCAAGCCGGACGGCTGGGTGGACGAGGAGGAGGTGTACAGAGAGTCTGCCTCAATCAACGCCTTAGAGGTGGCGAAGAGGCTTGTGGAGTCTGCAAAGGAGAGCTCGTACTCCGCCGAGGACCTCGAGCGCATCGCCGCATACGCAGAGGCGTTGCGGAGGAGGGCGGCGGGCTACGACGGCCTTACGCTGGGCTGTTGGTGTTTTAACTTCGACGAGGTGAAGAAGAGGGGGTGGACGCCGTGTATATCACTGGCGTTGTTAAACGACATGGGCGTCGTAGCCACGTGCGAGGGAGACGTGAGGGCCCTCTACTCAGCCGTAGTACTCCGCAGAATTGCAGACAAGCCGTCGTGGATAAGCAACGTCAACGTGGTGCGAGGCGACGTAGTCGTCCTGACCCACGACGGCATACCCCCCTCGATGGCCGTGGAGCACTCGCTCGTCCCCCGCCTGGCCACGAAGGCACCAGCGGCGTTGAGAGGCGTAGTGAAGCCGGGGACTCCCATAACACTTTTAAGAGTATCTGCAGATTTGAAAAAAGCCGTGCTACTCGCCGGGAGGACCACGGAGGCGGAGAGAGTGGAGGCGTGCGCCACGCAAGTCGCCGTCAGGGTGGAGCGGGGCCGCCCGGAGGCGTTGCTAACCGCGGGGCTGGGCAACCACCTGGCCTTCGTCCTCGACGACGTATACGACGAAGTGCTGACTTACTTTAAGTACACGGGAACACAGATAATCGCCTAGGCGCCGGCCACTTAGTTATTTTTAAAAGTTCTTTAATACGTGGAGAAGCTCCTGGAAAGACCGCTCCCTAAGCCGTCTACAGAGGACTACGCAGCCGCGAGGGCCTTAGAGGCGCTTGTCGAAGCTGGCCTCGCCTTGGAGTTTGTCAAGAGGGGTCTTGTTAGAAACGCCGCGGGGAAGGCATTTCAAGCGTGGAGAGCCCTCCTCGTCGCGTTGCTGTGGCTTGAGATGGAGAAGGTCAAAACTGTTGCTAAGACAGAGGAGGAGAAGAGGTGGCTAGAGGAAAGGGCAGTGTCGAGAGTGCCCACGAGTAGAATTAGGCAGCTGGCCCTCATGTTGGACGCGGCGTATGGAGACGTCTCGCTTTGGACTGAGATTGCACTTAATCTCCACGACTACCAATACCACGGCCCCGACCCTGACATGGCGCTTAGCAGGTATAAAAGCCCCGAAGAGGCGGCCTTTGACGTGGTGCGTCTCGTCAAGAAGATTTACAAACTTATAGAGGCGGCGAGGCCGCGTTTGAGATGGGAGGAGGAGCTACAATCCGCCTTGGAGCGGCTTGGGAAGGAGCTGGTCTCACACGAGTAGTGTTCGGCCCCCTCCTCAATGGCGTATTTTAGATATGAAGAACGCCTCGCTTTTGTGAACGTGTGGGAAGGTCCTGCCTCCCAGCCCCTCTTCGTAAGACGGCAGTAGGTCTGGGTGGGGCTTCTCAGCCCGCGCCGCGGCTTTCTTGACCACCTCCTCCCCCTCCTGGGGCAAGATGCTACAGACGGCGTAGGTCACCTCCTCGGCCAGCTCCAGGGCGTTTTTCAACAGTTGCGTCTGGAGGGCGGAGTACCTGTCCGCCTCCCAAAGCCTGGGGTATATCTTGACTGCAGGCTCTTTTGTAAACGCCCCGCTGGAGGTGCACGGCGCGTCGAGAAGAGCCTTGTCAAACCGCCGCGGCGCCGCCAGTCTGCGAGAGTCTGCGCGTATCACCTCGACGTACTCGCCGGCGCCTAGGAGTTTTAAAAGCCGCCTCATCCTGTCCACCCTTTTGGCTGAAACGTCTACTGCCACGATCTTCGCCCTGCCCTCCGTCAGCTGGGCAATCAACGAGGTCTTCATGCCAGGCGCGGCGGCTAGGTCTATGATCGACTCCCCCGGCCTGGGGTCTAGAGACAGCACCGCGTAGATCGAGGCCAGGTCCTGCGGCACCGCCACGAAGGACCTAACGGCGGTGAGGTACTGGACAGGCCTGGCGGCCCTCTTCACTAGGAGCGCGAAGGGTATCTTGGGGTGGGGCTCCACCTCGGCCTCCGCCTCCAACATCTTAAGCGCCTTGTCTACGTCGGCCTTGAGAGTGTTAATCCTAAGCCAGATCCAAGTCTTATTTCCCTCTGCCAAGATCCTCTCCGCCTCCTCCCGCGGGAAGCGCCTCAGCAACGCCTCGACGATGGAGGGATGGTAGCTGTACTTAACCGAGAGGTAGGCCACGGCGTCGCTCAGCGCCTCCACTTCGGCCAAAACTTCCTCCGGCTTCTTCACCGCCCTCTTCAAAAGCTTTTTCTTAAACCGCGCCACCACGTCCTTGTTGTACAACAAGGCGTCCGCCCTGTATATAAACCACGCCTTTGCCGCAGTACGGTAGGAGAAGTGGCCGAAGAGCCTAGACGCGGCGAATTTTAAAAAGAAGAAGTGCCTAACCGCGTCGAAAGAGGCGTCGTAAAACACTTTAAAGCTTTCAAGCGGCCTCCACCGCCTCTTAACTTTTTGAAAGGCGTAGTCAAGCGTGAGGCCCCCCTCCGCCACCTCGTACAAGACCTTGGCCAGAAAAGTGACTAGCTCGTCCGGCGTCCAAGTCACAGAAAGACTAACTCAGCCTCCAACTTCTCCAAATCCACAACGGCGTAGGAAGACCTCCCCGTCAGACAGCCGCAGAGCTCGCCGGGGTTGACCACAAGAGTCTTGCCGTGTCTCTCCAACGCCGCAATGTGAGTGTGGCCGGTCGCCACCACGTCGTAAAGCCCAGACTTAACCAACGCGTTTAGAAGCACGGGCGACGTGCCGTGATACACCGCCACCAGCCGCCCCCCTACCTCCAGCTCTCCCGCCTCGCCCAAAATCTCGATGCCGAATTTCCGGGCGACCTCTAAGAAAAACGGCCTCTCCCCCTCGTTGTTCCCCCACACGCCCACTATCCTCACGCCTTCGCCGACGGCCTCCCGCAGAAACCTCGCCGAAAAGGGAGACACCCAGTCCCCCGCGTGTACGACGAGGGAGACGCCCCTTTTCCTCAGCTCCTCCCCAGCCCTCCTGATCGCCGAGACGTTGTCATGGCTGTCTGAGACTATTCCTATTAACATAAAAGGCTAGTCCACGGTTACGCCGAGGACTTTTGTGAAAAACTCAACGGCCTCCTCCCTAGTGACGAGCTGGCTCTTGCCCACTCTGCTCCTCCTCCTGCGGCGTAGCTGCACCCTCAGGCCGGGCTTCGCCAGCTTCACGCAGACGTCCATCCCCCAAATGCCCACGGCCGGGTCGTACTTCACCCCGGGCAGGAGGATGTGCTCCTTTATGCCAAAGCAGACGTTGCCCCTGTCGTCAAAACTAGACCTCTTCACGCGGTTGCCAACAGCCTGTAGCGCCCTCATCAAGAAGCTAACCGCCTGGTCCCTCCTCAAGGTGACGGCAACTCCTATTGGCTCCCCCTTCCTAATCCCAAAGTCTTTGATAGACCTCTTAGCCCTCCTCCGCGAGGGCTCCGCCCCCGTCAGCTCTTTCAACAACTCGTAGGCCTTCTCCAACCTCTCCCCGCCTGTCCCCACGCCTATGTTCACCACGACCTTCTCAATAAAGATGCGCTGCATTGGGTGTCCCTTGACTAAGACGAGCTCTTTCCAACTAGGCATGACCCGCTTGGCAACACACTATTTAAAAGTATTATGCCGAGCCGTCGCCTCCCAACAGCCTGGCCACCAGCTCGACCCCCCTCTTCACATAAGCCAAGCCTTCTCTAACCTCGTCAAGGCTCAGCCTAGCCTCGTGGAACCCCTCTACGTGGAGAAACCACGCCTCCCGCGCCGCGAGGCGGAACTCCACGCCCAGCTCCCTCTCCAGCTTTCTCACGGCGGAGAAGAAGAGTGACGCCTTCCACCTCCCCTCCCGCTCGGCAAGCCTAGCCTCTTCCATGCCCAGCTTAACCGCCGCCGCCTTGACGGCCTCTTCAAAGGCCTTGTAAGCCTTCTCGGCGGCTTGCACGGGGTCTTCCAACGCGGCGGCCTCTTGGAGGTAGCGCTCCGACAACGCCATATGCGCCTTAGCCTCCTCGGCGGGGTCTGCGCCCATCGCCTTAGACAAGGCGGAGATGATTACATACTCCACGTCTATCCCCCTCCGCCTGGCCTCTGCAATTAGGCTCTCCACGAAAAAAGTACCCTCTGTGTTTATAAGCTTAAAACACTAGGGGCACCTCTTTCCTCGCGGCGGGGGCCTCGATGGGCTTAAACAGCGCCTCTATGTTTTTCTCCACTAAGAAGGAGTACTTGGCGGCGTGTTCCTGTAGCTTGGCGGTGTCTATCGGCGTCTCGGCGAGCTTGGCCACGGCGTTTATCAGCTTCAAGGCGGCGCTTACGTCGGGGCCCACTCTGCCCACTAGGTCGTTTAGGATGGCCACAACGTCTCTGTGGGTGGCTATCTTCCCGCTGTCTACCAGCCTTTTTATCGCCGTCAGTAGCCTAGACTCGGCGATTAGCAACGCGCCGTCGAGGCTTCTGCCCAGCACCGCGTCGAGGTATGCGCCCTCCAGCCCGGCGACGGTCGCCTCCTTGATGGGCTCAAAGCCGTACTGCCTCAGCCTCTCCACAAGGCTCTCCTCGGTGACGAAGTAGACCTTGTCGCTGTCGCCCTCCCCCACGGCGGGCATGGCTGAGAGGCACACCGCCATCTTCACCTTGTTCTCCTCCGCCCAGTCCAGCACCTTGTGGATAAACTCGGCGTATATTTGCGGCGGTATGGGGACGTGTTGCCTAATTGCCACAATGCCCGCCTGCCGGGAGTAGAAGATGCGGTGCGGCAACTTAGCCGCGCCGTTTACCACGGCTATGACAGGCGGCATTTCGGTGATCCTAATAGCGCCGATCTCCTCCATGCCCAAGGCGTCGATTAAATACTCCACAGCCACTACGCCCGCCAGCGAAGGCTCGGGGCAGGCCATCACCAAGATGTTCTTCTTGTCTCTAGGAAGGCCGCTTATCTTAACTTCAAGCCTCATGTCTCCCACAACGCAGAGGTATATAAAACCTATTCGCGGCACGTGATCCACCTCTCAAGCCCCCTGGCCGTCCTCAACGCCCTGCGGACCGCGTCGGCCACCTCTCTGTGCACCTCCACATAAGGCGCTCCGCAGGCCTCCGCCAGCTTATGCGCCGCAGAGGCTATGTGAGACGGCGTGGGGCAGACGGCGTACAGGCCAAACGGCGTGTTTAAATAGACGCGGCCTCTCAGCGACACCGCGGCGACCCAACACCTCTCGCCGACTTTAAGCATCGCCTCGGCCACGGGCCCCGCCGTGTATACCACCTTCGCCGAGCCCCGCCTCTGCCACTTCAAGACGCCCAGCGACACCGCCGCCTGGACCGCCTCAGCCGCCGCGTCGCCCAGCTCTTCGTAGAGCTCCCAGAAGGAGACACCCCTCCCCGCCGCCCTCCTGGCCAGTTTTAGAAATAAGTCCGCGCGGAACATGCCTCCGCCAAGGCCCTAAGCTTCCACAGCCTCCTCACGTACTCCACGGCCGCGTGCCTCACCTCCCACTCGGCGGCCGGCCTAGCCGCGTGCGCAGTCAAGGCGTAGCCCGGGACGTACACCACGTCGCCGGCCGGCAGGTAGAAGACGTCTAAGACGCCGCAGCGGGGGCACGCCTCTGCGAAAAACCTAGCCGCCCTGTGGAGGGCGTACTCGCGCCTAAGCTCCCGCAGCCTCTCCGCCTCCACGGCCTTGTAGACGTACAGCTGCTCCGCGGGGGCCTCCTTGACGATTTCCACCGCCTTTGCCACGGGGTCTCCGCACTCGGCGGCTTCTCGAACCACCTCCTGGTACCTCAGCCTGACGGCCAGGGGGAGGTCGTGGGGCCTCAGCAGGCCCCCCTTCACCGCGGCCTCATCCCCAATCTTGACGTAGTTCTTCTCGGCGACGCCCCCCGACTTGGCGGGGACGAGGATGAAGCGAGACCACACGCCGCGTAGCTCTAGGCGCAGGCCGCGAAGAGACTTAGCCCACTCAAGCGCCTCCCCCGCCTTGTGCTCCTCTACGTAGAGGGAGTCCGTGTCGCCGTATATGGGGTCGAACCTCCTCCACGCCTCGTTGAAAAGCCTCTCGGCGAACCTCCTCACCGCGAGCAGACAGGGCTCGCAGATGAGGCCCCAGCCGGCCTTGCCCCACGCCCCTATCCCCGCGTTCATAAGCCACTTCAAGGCCTCGGCCTCCGCCTTGTCTCTGGCCTCCGCCCTCCTCTCAAGCCATTTACGAACTACGTCGGAGACGGGACCTCCGTCGAAACACCACTCGCCAAGCGGCTCTGCGCCCATTCCGCCTCTACAAGGCCGCGCGGTGAGGGGATCCACGCCGTGTGTCGCAACGACGGAGGGGAAGAGGGACTTGAAGTCCAGCTCAGCCACGCGTCTGTACACCCCAGGCGCCCTCCCCCTCGCCAAGTCCATATACGGCATGTCGAAGGCCCTCCTCCCGTCTTCAAAGACGACCCCCCTCCTCTCTGCCTCTCTGTGAAACACCGCCTCCGCCAGCGCCGCCACGGTGTTCCTCTCAAACAGCTGTAAAATGGCGTCGACGCCGACTCCAGTGGCGTAGACCAAGGCGTTTAAAAACGCCACAGCCTCCCGCGCCAGGGCGTAAACCGCCTCGGCCGCGTCCCAAGGCCCCCTCCGCATGGCTTTTAAAAGCCAGCCGTCGCCCAGCCTCTCCGCCGCCTCCAGCCACAGGTGCCTCCGGTAGACCAGGGACAGGTCTATGACAAAGCCGCCGCACCCCACCCGCTGGCCCCACACGGCCACGTACTCCACGTCGGGGCACCCCCCTCGCCCCCTCTCGCCCCCGGCTATCCAGTAAGTCTCGCCTTGTACGTACACGGCGGCGAATTCGCCTATGGCCTCCGCCTTGGCCTCGCCTCTTAGGTACCGCATCACAGAGGGCGGTATGTACCACTGCGACACTCTAAAGCCCCTCGCCGCCAGCTTTTCCCTCAGGCGGTCGGACGGCCACGGCGCCTCTACGCGCCACACTGGGAGCGACGCCTCGCGGTAGACGAGCCCCGCCCTGACGTAGGGCACCAAGTCGACGCGCTCTGCCTCCAGCGGCGGCCGGGGGCCTATGACGTACACACGCTACACAACTTTACCCAATTTATAGCTACTATTTACTATCTGTAAAGGGGAGAGAGATCTCTAGAACTAACCTAGACGCGGGTATGTATATATACCCATGCCACACTTGGCACATGCGCAAGGCGCTGGCGTTCCACGGCTACAAATCCTCCCCCTCTAACATACAGTGGCTAGTGGAGCCCCTGCAGAAGGCGGGGCTCAACGTCGTGGCCCCCACGATCAGAGACGTGGAGGACGGATACGAGGCGGGGCTGAGGGAGCTCCCCGTGGCGGTGGCCGCCGGCCACAGCATGGGGGGGACCGTGGCCCTCCTCCTCGCCGCCCGCAACCCAGGGGCCGTGGGCTGCGTAGTGGCGGTGGCGTCCCCAGTGGACAGGAGGCTCCAGCTCCAGTACCTCATGCAGTCTGAAAACCCCTACCTCAAGAAGCTGGCCAACGACTTGGCCTCCCTAGGCAGTAAGCTGGAGCTGACCTCCCCCTCTCGCTACATCTCAAGCAACATGCCGCCGGTGCTGTACATCAGAGGCTCACAGGATGAAGTGGTCCCAAGGACGCACGTGGACATCTTGGCCGGGCTTTCGGACAAGTTTAACTTCCCCCTGGAGGTGGTGGAGGTGGAGGGGATGGGGCACTCCCCCCAGAGGGAGGAGCACGTCAAAAAAATCGTGGAGGCGGTGGCGCGGTTCGTGACGCGGTGTTAGCCCAGCTTGGGTATTACGCCTTTTGCAAACAGCCTTGCCAAGACCGCCTTGTTAACCTTGTATATAGACGTCGCCACCTCTGCGATGAGTCTGTCCGAGGGCTTGCATTTTTGAAAGCCGAGTTTTAGGCAGTAGGTGTATTTCTGTATCTTCACGTCTTCGGGAGTTCTGACTTTGCCCAGGGCGATGTCTTCTGCAATTTTGTACGCGCTGTAGAAGGCGGCGTAGTTGACCAACCGCTCTGACAGCTGGGGGTACACGCTTTCGTAGGTCTTAATGGCTTTGACTAGCAACATCTCGGGGAAGTAGCCGAGCACCGTGCCTGTGAAGGCCACTCTGAGGACTCTGAAGACTTTGTCCTCGGGGGACTTGCCCTTCACCTCCTCGGTCTTTTTTGCAAGCGCGTCTTTGACCTCCGGCGTGACCACCTCGGTCACTGAGCGTATTACCTCCAGGGCCTCCTCCGCCTTGTTCTCTATGTAGAATATGTTGTCGAAGTCGCCGGGGGCCAAGACGCCGGCTCCGTACACGCCTACGACGTACACCGTGGCTATCTCCTTGTCGTAGACCCCCTCCTTGGCGAGGCCTCTGAAGGGCTCGATCTTCCTCTCGTCGTAGACGGCTTGTAGCTCAGCCACTAGGGCTGAGCGGGAGGAGACGGCGCCAGACAAGACGCGTTCTAGTAACGTAAGCGCCGCCTCTATCCTATCTCTGTGTAGTTGCTTGGCTTCCATCGCTCTTCGGCTCAATCACGATGCGAGTGGGCAGAGGCAGCTTAGAGGCGGCTCTCCTAAGCGCCTCTTTTATGTGGGGGAGGTGCTCCGGCTTAAACTCCGCGTAGTACAACACCTGGCCTGGCTCCACCCTGGCGGCTCTGCCCGCCGGGGAGCCGAAGGCCAGCCTCATACCCTCCTGGAGGCGGTCTGCGCCGGCCATCGCGAGCATTCTATTTTCCCGCAACACGTGGTGGGGCACCACGTTCAGCCTCAGGTAGTAGTTCTCGTCGCCTACGTACTTGGTGAGGTACTTTGAGGCGATCTGCCTAGACGCCTCCAGGGCCTGCATCCTGATCTGGCCCTGCTCAAGCACCACGAGTTTGGCCACCATGGTGAAGCTCTGCCTAGCGGAGGCGCTTGTGACGCCCATGTCGAACTTGGGTATTTGAATCATGGGGGCTCCGTGTATGTACTCCTCTCTTGTATACGGCGGGCCCTTAATCCTCTTGTAGCAACGCGCCGGCCTGACGGGCATGATGTTAAAAAAGTGTTTCTATAAATTATTTACGCATCAGCTTCATGGCGGCTTGTACCAAGTCCCCCCTGGTCTCTATCAAAGCCTTTATGGCCTCCTCCCTCGTGGCCCCCGTCTGCTCCATGACTAGGGCTATGTCCTCCTCGCTGGGCTGATACTCAGAGGCGGCCTGGGGAGGAGGCGCCGACACTTTCTCCACGGCCGACTCAGAGGCTTGTATTTGGTAGACCAGCGTCTTGTTCGGCATCTTGAGTAGGGCCACCGCGGGGTTGTTTATACGCCACACCTCTCCGTTTTTTAACCTAAGCTCTACGTAGGCCACGTCCACCTCCTCCATCTTTATCCCCATGCGTTTTAACAACTTTTCTAAATCCCGCGGGTTGGTGGGGAACATCGGCCTTGCCTAGACACCTCAATATTAACTTAACGCCTTTGCCAAGGCCTCTTTCAACTTCTCCACGTCGCCTTCGTATACGCCTTGGGCGAAGGTCTTGGACCCCCCTCCTCTAAACCCCACTTCGCGCAGAGCCCTCACGATGGGGGCCACGTCTAAGCCGCCTGTGTATATCGACAGCCTCTGGCCCCACTTGACCACTAGCACCAACTCCCTGTCTCTGCCCGTGGCCTCGGCGGCCACCCTCTTCGCCAGCTCTTCGTCCTCCACTTCAAGAAAGGCCACCTTGCCCCTCCCCAGCCGCTCCGCCTTTAGGCCCTCGGCCAAGACGGAGGCGTAGAGGTCGGCGTATTTCTTAGCCCTCCTCTCGGCCTCCTCCACCCTCTTCGCCAGCTTCTTCACAGCCTCTACCAAGTCGCCTCCTCCCGCCGTCGCCGCCGCCTCCTCCGCCCTCCTCTCCAGCTCCTGTACGTAGTCAACGGCGTGCATCCCAGTGGTGAATATAAACCTCACCACGCCGTCTGCAATGCGCTCCACCTTCTGGATCTTAATCAGCCCTATCTCCCCCGTGGACCTCAGGTGAGTCCCGCCGCAGGCCTGCACGTCGTAGGGATCTCCGTCGGGGCCTATCTGCACCACTCTTATCTCTCTGGCGGGGACCACGCCGCCTTGGTAGAGGATAAAGCCGTATTTGGCCTCGGCCTCGTTGCGGGGCATGGTCCTCACTACGACTGGGAGGTTTCTCTGCACCACCCAGTTGGCGAGCCTCTCTATCTTCGCCACCTCGTCGGGAGTGGGCAACTTGAAGTGCGTCACGTCTATGCGGCTCGACGGCACGTCCTTCTGGGCGCCGGCCTGCCATATGTGAGGCCCCAGCACCCTCCTAATGCTTTGGATCAACACGTGGGTGCCTGTGTGCATTTTCATAAGCGCGTACCTCCTCTCCCAGTCTACCTCCCCCACCACCTCGGCGCCTTCAGGAGGCGGCTGGCCCTCCACCACGTGTACAATCACGTGGCCTACCCTCTGCACGTCCACCACCTTGGCCTCGCCGCCTGGGTACTTCAACGTCCCCACGTCGGCGGGCTGGCCGCCTCCCTCTGCGTAGAAGGCCGTCTGGTCCAGCACGACGTACTTCCCGTCTATTACTCTCAACACCCTGGCCTTGAAGCTTTTCATATACGCGTCTTCGTAAAACAGTTCCCGGGTCCTAGGCAGGTCCGCCACCTTGGCCATCTCCACCAACGTGGTCTCAGGCTGCTTCTCGCGCCGGGCGTGTCTAGAGGCTAGGAGGGAGTAGAAGTCGTCGGGCACCTTTGCCTCAACGCCGAGGGACCTGGCCACCTCGGAGGCCACCTCTGGCGGTATGCCGAAGCTGTCGTACAGAGTCACCAAGTCCTCCTTGTCCAGCGAGGACTTCCCCCTCCTCTTGTTCTCCTCCACGGCCCTCCTCACCGCCGCCGGGGCGGACTTCAAAACCTCTCTAAACTTCTTCTCCTCTAGCTCAACTATTTCGAGGATCAAGTCGCGAGACGCCCACACCTCTGGGTAGTCCTCCCTAAGCTCCTCCAAGTGCATGGCGAAGAGCTCCGCCAGGGGCGCCTCTATGCCGGCGATTTTTAAGTGTCTGAGAATTCTCCTAATCAACAACCTGGCCAGGTAACCCGCTCCGCTGTTAGAGGGTATGACTCCGTCTGCAATCATCCACGAGACGGTTCTGCTGTGATCTGCGAGCACGTACAACGCTTCCTGGGGCCTCACCACCTCCCTAAGCCACTTGCCGTCTACGCCGATCTTCTCTGCAATTATGTCGTAGGCCTTTTCCAGCCCAATCACCTCGGGGTCCATCTGGCCGAAGTAGACTGAGGCCTTGGCCATGACGTCTTGCGGAGGCTCGGGGACGCCGAGCTTTTTCCTAACCCTGGCCAAGTAGGGGCCGAACACCGCGTCGTAGACGGTGGGCGTGCCTTTGAGAAGCCAGTATATCCTCTCAAGGCCGTACCCCGTGTCCACTATCTTCAGCGGAAGCTCCACGTACTTGCCGTCTTTTACCTCGTAGTGCATAAAGACGAGGGTCGCCACCTCAAGGCCTCTGACCAAGACCTCGAAGCACTCCCCCGCGTTGCCGCCCCCCTCCCACATAGACTCTTTAAACGTGACCTCGTCGGGGGGTATCCCCAGTTCTTTAGTGAAGAACTGGTAGGCGTATTCAGTCGTCTCGTCGATCCAGTATATGTACTTGTCTGGGTAGTTGAAGGCGTGGTGCGCCATCATTTCAAAGCCGGTGAGGTGTCTCCCGCTTCTGCCCACCTTGTCCACGTCTGTGAGCCTAATCGACGGCTGGGAGATGGTCAGCGGGTTGGCCGGCGGGGGGACTGCTCCGCTGGTGACCCAGGGCTGGAAGTCGTAGATAGAGGCGCCTACTAGGTACACGTCGTCGCGCCACCTCGCCACCACCGGGTAACGCCTAATCCTGGCGTGGCCGTGTCTCTCGAAGAAGGAGAGGAACCTCTCCCTCAGCTCTCTTATAGACTCCACCGAGGTCTTCGTCGGGGGGTTGCCGATAAAGCCGTAGGGGACGCAGGGCTGGTCGCCGCAGTACACCTGGTCTCTCCTAAGCGTCCAGAAGTGGGACTTGCACAGCGGGCACTGCTTTCTCACGTAGCCGGAGTTTTGCAATATCTTGGCCGAAAGCACTGCTGAGTTTGATAGCTATTTAAAAAACTTTGTTAACGGCGTTGTGGACTTGGAAGAAGCCCTGGAAACGGTGCGGGAGAGGCTCCGGAGCAAGTCGTTTAGAAAAGCCGTGGGAGGCCGCGTGGCCGAGGCCATCCAAGCCCTTGCGGAGAGGTGCCAGTGCGGGTGTATAAGCGAGAGAGAAGCCGCCGAGTTGATAAACAACTACTACATATTCGAGGCCAGGCTCAGGCGCCTCCTAGAGCTGTACGACAAGCTGTCAAGAGGGTCGCTGGCCGCCTTGGCCAGGGAGGTGCTCGGCGAGGACTTCTACCTAGAGCCGGTGAGCTACGACCTATTGTTAAAAGAACTGGAGGCCTACAGGAGGCACCTATTCGCAGTGGCCGAGCGGGCCTTGCGGTGTCAATCCTCCACCAGCTCTAAGGCGTAGATGCCTGGCTTGTCGATGCCCAGCCGCTTGGCGATGCAAGACTTAGAGGGCTCCATCACCGTGATCATCCCCCTCCACCTAAAGGTAAACTCCTCAGAGCCGCAGTTGGGACACTGCTTGGCGTCCTCCGGCACCACCAGCTTACACTGTTTACAGGCCTTGTACCCGCTGAGAGTCTTCTTACGGGCGCTCATGCCTTCTTGGCGGCGGGCTTCCTCTCCCTAATCCAGTCGAGCTTGCCCAAGCCGGGCATCCTCATGGTGAGAGTGACGCGGAGCAGTAGGTCGGAGCCTTCTCTAGGCGTCGTGAAGCTCACGCCGGTTATCCGCGCCCTGACCACGTCGCCCACAGTCACCTTCCGCTTCGTCCTCTCCCCCACGTAGCTCTTGCTACTGGCGTCGAAGAAGACGTTGGGCTCGTCCATTACGTGGATCTTATTTATAAAGCCCAGCACAGGCCCGACCCTCACCAACATCCCCATCTCACGCACGTTTTCAACCACGCCTTCTACCACCTCGCCGTCTAGCGGCATGTAGGCCAGTAGGGTGAACGAAGACTTGTGAAAA
The DNA here is from genome assembly GCA_038879095.1 of Pyrobaculum sp. Classification (GTDB taxonomy): domain Archaea; phylum Thermoproteota; class Thermoprotei; order Thermoproteales; family Thermoproteaceae; genus Pyrobaculum. The sequence goes on from JAVZUI010000005.1 coordinate 35,430, forward strand.
GTCCCCCCGTCTCCAAAGACCACCCTCCCCTCTCTGTCCACTTTGGCGGACAGCACTGCGACTATGTACCCCACCTCCCTCAGGACTCTGCCCTCGTACCTCTTCCTCAACTGCGCGAGGGCGATCTCCTCCAGCGGCTTTCCAAACTCTGTGGGGGGGATCCTTACGTAGTCCTCAGCCTCCACAATTTTAAAAGGCACGTCGCCATATATGCCACAAGTTTATATAATTTACCGCCTACAACACCACCTGCCTCTTGTGGAACCGCGCGACGGGGACGCCCTCCCGCCTCGCCGCCTCTGCCAGCTCGTTGTCCCCCGTCAACAAGGCGGCGCGGAGCTCCTTGGCCGCGCGTAACGCCGCGAGGTCGGCCGGGCCCGACGCCTCGTACACTGCGTATTTCAGAAATTTTAACAGCTCCAGCGCCACCCTCGCCTTTTTACTCCTCGCCGAAAGCACGCGGAGCTCCTCCAAGACGGCGGCGGGCACGTAGAGCTCAAACTCCATAAGCGCGGCTGGGTCCACCCTCTTCTCCACAAGGTAGACAATGGCGGAGGTGTCCAGTACTAATTTCACAGAGCCGCCACGGAGGCGCCGATGCGCTCGGCGGCTTCTGCAAACGCGCGGTCTCTCGCAGTTGCCACCACCTGTAGCTTCTTACGGTCGGCGACCTCCCGCAAGACTGAGAGCAGCTCCTCAGCCCGTTGTCCAGGGACTCCGAGGTCCAAGTCGTCTACAAACAGGGCGGAGCCGCTGTTTGCGAGGACCGCCTGCACGACGATTGGCAAAACCGCCTTGGTGTAAGTCCCCGCGTTGTAGGCGTTGGTCCACATGTCCCTGCTTTTGACATACATGGCTAGCCTCCCGCTTTTGATAAGGCCCACTCTTACGTCCTCTACGCCGGCCACGGGCAGGTATTGATACAACTCCTCTCTTGCCCTCTCGTAGGAGGACTGCGTCAATATGCGAGACAGGTGGTGTGGGACAAACTGGCCCTCCGGCCCCACGCTGGTGGCGGGCATTAGGTCTACGTGCGTCTCGTATGTATACTTCCACGCCGCTAGGCGTCTGCCGCTTAGGTAGTAAAACCGGTCTTTTAGCCCAATTCTGAGGGCGAGGAGGGCTCTCTCCGCCTCTCTCACCTCCTCCACGGCGCCGCATGTGATCAAGGCGTCTTCGTTCATCACGGCGTAGGGGGCCACGCACAGCTCTGCCTCAACTGGGTGGGTCAACGCCCCCCTCTCCCCCCTCTTGACGGCCCGTGCTAAAAGACGCCCGTCTTTCCCCACCCACTGCTCCACATAGTTCGTCGCAGTGGCGTAGCGGTAGCCGTAGGTTATCACCCCCTCTTCTAGACCCACCGTCAGCTCCACGGCAAAAGGCTTCTCCAAGTCCCCGCCCTGGTGTATGTCCTCGGGCTCGTGAATTATCAACAAAGGCCCCTCTAAGGCAAGCCACTGCTCCCCCCTGCTTTGTATCAACAAGGCCGCCGCCTCTAAGAAGGTGGTCTTCCCGCTGTTAGGAGGGCCGTGTACAACTGTGAACTGGCTCAGCTCGACGCACTTACTGGTCACCGCCCGGAAGTTTTCTAGACATATTCGCCTAATCATACGCCTCCCTAAGCGCAATAGTCAGCCGCCTCAACGCCGCCTCCAAGTCCTCGCCCTCGTTTACTCTAGTGTCCCTGGGGATTATGTGCAGGTGGATGTGGCTGTCCAGCCCCGCCCCCGCCGCCCTGCCCACGTTTATGCCAATTACGAAGTCGCCCACGCCCAATATCTTTTTTAACGCCTCTACAAGTCTCTTAGCCATCTGAACCATCTCTACCCACTCCTCGTCAGTAAGCTCTTCAAACTGTCCAACGTGGCGGTAGGGCGCCACCATGACGTGGCCCCAGGTATACGGGTACTTGTTCAAGATGGCGTACACGTGGCGCCCCCTCGCCGGCACTAAGTTCTCCACGTCTCTGTCCGCCTCCCGCGCGGCCCTACACAAGAAACACTCCTCCTTGCCGATGTTTTGTATGTATTTATAACGCCACGGCGCGAACACCACCCTGAACTCCACGCAACCCTCAACAACCCACTTTATTATTCTTACGCCCCCCAAAACGCGGCCTCGGAAAGTCCTGCGCGGCAAGCCTCTACGTACGCACAGCTTGCGCCGTCTCGGCTTATAGAACCTCGTCTAGCCGAGCCGCTTTACGGCTTTTTCCGCAGTATTATCTTCCCCGAGACGGCGTGGTATACCGCCTCTACTCCGTCGAGGCTTTGGACAAGGCGTATTTTCTCTATCCACGTCATCTCAACTCCCAGCGATTCAAGCAAGGCGTCTAGGTCTGTGGGCTCCTCGCCGACTTTAGAAGACACTATTTTCGCCAACACGCGGAAGTCCACGTGTAAACGCCGAGGCGAGTATTTGTAGACAACGCGTAGAATTTTAGACGCGGCTGGCTCCTATGTGGACGGGCTTTGCGAGAAATTGATAAGTAGGTGTCGTATGTGTCTCGTGGCCTCGTTCAACACGCCGTGTGTGGTGGCTCTCGGAGTTGTGAAGGGGAAAGTGGTGTACCTAGAGGTGGACTCCGGCAGGAGGGCTGAGGAACACGTCGGCGTGGAGGTGGACTCCGCAGAGCCCGTTGTGGGATCCGACTTTCTACACGGCCACGTCGCCTTGGCATCTTTCTCCATAACAATTGTAAAAGCCGTGGCTCTTCAAAAAGAGGCGTACCTCCTCGACGTCGAGGGCCTGAGGCCTCTGCCTAGGAGGGCCGTCTCTGTGGCCAGCGTGAAGGCTAGGGAGTACGGGGGGTGGGAGTCTGTGTGGAACAAGCCGATACTCCTGTCCCAGAGTAGCCCCACAATTGCGGTGGGGGCCTCGCGGGCCGGCTCTCTTCTTCACGTAAACGCCGTTCCCACCGACGTGGAGGTGGTCAAGAGGGCGTGGGCGGCGGCAAGGGTTATGCAGAGGGCGGGGGACTTTAGCCTAAACTGTACCTGCCGCCTAGGCCTCATGCCTGTGGAGCTTTTCGCCAGGCGGGGGAACCGGTACGTAATTGCAAAGTTTTATTTAAACTCGTCGTCGCCGCGGAGTAAGAAGGCGTTTTTTATAATGGGCGAGGGGGGCAACGTCTTGGAGAGAAAAGAGGTCGACATCTTCGAGGCGGAGGTGGTTGCCTACGAATTTATAAATAAGCTTGCTTAAGTGAAAACATGGCTGAGGCAAGCATAGTGCTGGCAGGAGGCTTTGCAACCCGCCTCCGGCCGCTTAGCTATACTAAGCCAAAGCCGCTGTTTCCGGTGCTGGGCAAGCCGGTGCTCGACTGGGTGTTAGAAAAAGCTGTGGAGGTGGGCGAGCCAGTGGTCTCCGCGAGGTATTTGTCGAATTTGATAAGGTCGCACGTCTCCTCCAAATGGGGAGGCAGGGTGAGGGTAGTTGAGGAGGATAGGCCTTTGGGGGACGGAGGCGCCGTGAAGAACGTGGTGATGAGTCTCGGCATTGAAGGGCCTGTGTTAGTGGCAAACGGAGACGTCTTTACCGACATAGCGGCTAGAGAGATGTGGGAGTTTCACAAAAAGATGGGCGGCGTCGCCACCATTGCCTTTATAGAAGTGCCAGTTGAAGAGGTCAGCAAGTTCGGCATAGCTAAACTCGACGAGTCGGGTCGCGTCGTTCAATTTGTAGAAAAGCCTAAGGAGCCCGTGGGCAACTTAGCCAACGCGGGGTTTTACATATTTGAGCCGGAGGCCTTGAAGGAGTTCCCCGACTTAAACTCGGGGGAGGTCAAGATAGCAAAACACGTAATTCCAAAGCTTTTGCAAAAATTTGACGTGTACGGCTACGTCCACAGAGGCTTGTGGTTCGACATCGGGACGCATCAAGACTACCTAAGAGCCAACTTCGCCGCCTTGGAGCAATGTAAGTCCTGCACCCCCGAGCTCCCAGGGGCGAAGGTCATACCGCCGGTGTACATAGGCGAGGAGGCGGCTGTGAGCGCAGGGAGCGTGGTGGGGCCATACGTAGTGCTGGGGAGTAGGTGTAAGGTGGGGCCTCATGTGAGGATTAGAGAAAGCGTGTTGATGGACGGCGTTGTGGTAGACGCCGGAGCGTACATCTCGGGGTCTATTGTGGGGGAGGGCGTGGCGTTGGGGAAGTGGGCTAGGCTGGCGGGGGCCGTCGTCGCAGACGGCGTGTATGTAAGAGACGAGGTGTACGTGGGCAGAGGAGCCGCCGTGGGGCCTAACAGAGAGGTGGAACACGACGTAAAAGACGGAGAGATCCTGCCCTAGCCTACCTCAGCTCCAGCCTCCTCCTCGGTCTAAGCACCTCCCTCGCGGCTTGTATCAGCCTCCTCGCCTTGTCCACATCCACCTCTCTGCCGGTTTTTAGACACGTGCCCACGATGGCTCCGTCGGCGATTTTCAACAGAGCCAAGGTGTTAAAACATATGCCGCTACCCACCAGCACCGGCAAGTCGGTGTGGGCCCGCGCCGTTGCCAAGTCCACCGGGTCTGGCGGCTCGCCGGTCTTCCGGCCGGTGATCACAATTGCGTGTGGAGCCGCCCTAGTGGATGCCGCCTCCACCGCCTCTTCCAGTGACGGGGGGTATAGGGAGAGGCCGTGTTTTACGTATACGTCTGCCAAGACTTTGACGCCTTTTAGATAAGGCGCCTGTGGGAGAAGTACGCCGGACTCCGAGAGGACGACGTCTGTGTAGGCGTTGCAACGTATAAACGCCGCGCCTGTGTACTTAGCCACCACAGCCGCTTTCCTGCAGGCATTTCGCAGTAGGTTTACGCCGACGGGCACTGACACGGCCTTAACCACGTCTCTGACGGCCGCCGCCACGGCGACGGCGGTTTTCCAGTCGGCGTATGGCTTAAACGGCATGTCGTAGTAGTTTTCTACAATTACGGCGTCTGCCCCCGCCTCCTCTAGCCTCTTGGCGTTTCTCACCGCGTGTTCTAGAAAAGCTGGGTCCTCTGTGGGCAGGAGGTGTACGACGCCTATTAACATGGCAAAATTTTAAAACTAGGTTAAATTCGTTGGCCCATGGTATACCCTCCCAAGACGTTGGTGGTGGGGAGATGCTCGCGCTGTGGAAAGAGGCTGTACGCCTTTGATGATAAGTACCTCTGCAAGAAGATGGGCTACGTCTTTTGCGACGTCTGCGCCAGAAAGCTCCAGTACAAGTGCCCAGACGCGGTGACGCCTCTGGAGCTGGCGTAGCGTGTACCTGTCCATAACGGCTAGCCCAGGCGTCAGGGGGTTTACAATCACGGCGGGGGACAGAATACTGGCGGTCCACCTCTACGCTAAGTCTTCCTACATGGCAGTGGTGGGTCGGGGCTGGGAGCGCGTAGTAGACGACGAGCAGTTGAAAAAAGCCGCCTGGTTGCTGTCTAGGCTGATGGACAGAGTGGGCAGAGAGACTAAGTCCCGCTACTACACCTACACAGGCCCCCTAGAAGTTCGTATAAACGGGCTGTGGTACAAGCCTTACATCTCCCCCACGTCCACCGCCGAGGTGGTAATAAGGGGCCGGGCGGCCAGGGTGTCGGCGGGGGATTGGAAGAAGAAGTTCGCCGCCGGGCTAGACGTGGAGGCAGTTTTAAAAAAGTGGGTTAAAGTGCTTCAAGGGGATGAAGAGACCAGGCTGGTTGATGAGTGATAGTGGTTAATAGCGCTGACTCTTCGCCGGCAGGATATACACATCTCCTCCTCTTACCGCCAGCCGCGCCACGCCGGTGCCCAGCAGGTATGCCACGACTTTCTCCGGGTCCTGTCCGGCGGACTTCACCTCCGCCACGTAGTCGGCGAGCTTCTTCTCCTGCTGTGGGGCTTCTACGTCGAGGTAGAGTCCTGGCTCAATTTTTAAATCGGTCTTCATTAATATATCTAGCTCGTTGTAGACCATGTATATTTTTTCTAATACATTTATAATAATTGTCAACTGCTTGTAGAGGCTTGACACCACTGTCTGTATTTCTTCGTCTTGGTATTTTTCGGAGATCCTCCTCAGCTCTTCTAAAGTCTTTGCGAGGCTAGATAGGAAGTGCATTTATCTTCCTCAGCCTGTCCACTGTTAGGGGGTGAGTGCGGGCTAGTATAGACAGCCTGGCCACCAGCGGGTTGGCGAGGGCCTCCACGATGCCGTTCCAGTCTAGCTTAACTAACGCGGCGGCGAGCAGGTCTCTGTGCCTTACGGCGGCGAGGCGGTCTGCCTCGTATTCAAAGGCTTGTAGCAAAGCGGTGAACAACAGGGTGACGCCTAGTAGGTGTAGGGCGAGGAGCACCACGGAGAGTTTAGCATATACCAGGTGTATCAGCGGCAGTCTAAGGGTGTACTCTGCCACTAGGAAAGCCAATAGTTTGTACGTGTGCCGCGCCTTTATGTGCCCCATTTCGTGTGCCAGCACCGCCTGGGCCTCCTCGGGGCCCAGCCTGGCGTAGAGCCCAGTGGTGAAGTACACCAGGGGCCCCCCTGGGCCGTCTAGCGTAAAGGCGTTTGCCCTCTTGTCCCTAGCCACGCAGACGCCGCCGGGGGCGTAGTAGACCTCGTAGTCCCCCTCCAGCGAGCGGGGGTCTTCTAACACCCGTAGCTTGTTCCTCCGGAGGTGCTCCACGTCGGGGTGGTTGGTCCTCACCACCTTCACCACGTCCGGCACGAAGCACTTCTTTTTCAAGTAGGCGTAGAGGAGGAGGTAGGAGGCTAGGATCACCGCCACTCCCACTGCCCACTGGACCACGGCGTCTTTTACCACGAATACGGGAACGACTGAGAGGGCCAGCGGTAGGTAGAAGAGAGAGGAGTCTGTCTGCAAGGCGGGGGGCTCTACGTACCTCCCGTCTTTGTAGGTGCCGACGAGAGCCGCCTTGTAGCTCTCCCTCTTGTACTTGTCGCGTAGGTAGGTTAAAACGCTAAGTACATCCACTGAAAAACGCCGGCGGGTAAATATAAGGCTATTGTTGAATCTTTTCAGCTTCTAGTATTTCTAAGACTTTTTCAGGCTCGTAGACTGTGAGGAGGTCCCAGAACTTGTTGTTTTTATACAAGCCGTAGACCTTCCCCCTGGCGCTTCTCTTAATTATCGTGACGTAGCCTCTTTGTACTAAGTCGTCTAGAAAAGTCCTTATCAACACCGTCTTCGCCCTGAGGTCCTGTCTCCCGTATAGGTGTAGGTCTTGTGCCACTTTCGACGGCCTAAAAGTGATGAGGTTGCCCTTCGCGTTTTGTACCTGGTCTCTCAAGAACTTAATTGTGACGAGTT
>JAVZUI010000005.1:42710-76999 GCA_038879095.1 Pyrobaculum sp.
TTGTAAGAGTCGGTTATATCGTTATAGGTTCGAGAGATGGTCCGAATATCGGCCATATATTTAAAGAAATCCCCTCTATTTATTTATTTCTTTGATATTTTTAAAGCACGCTTCTTGTAAGTAATTAATTTTACTTTTTAATTCATAAATTTTTCTTTCTAATTCTGACAAGTTCTTCATACAGTAATTTATATATATATCACAAGGTTGTAATTTATCTATTTTAAGGCCGAGCGCGGCGAGGATTTTTTCTAAATTATCCACAGCTCCTCCACCTTATTGTCTCTAATCAACGCGCTTCTCTTAGCAGAAAACGTGTAGGTAAAATGAGGCCTCGTCATCACGACGTAGGAATGCACCAAGATGTCGCCGGGGGGCATCTCGTTTGTCACAAGCATAACCCTCAGCCCGTACTTCGCCGACTCGAAAAACAAATACCTCACCACGTCCCCCCTTTTCAAAATGTTCTGAGCCTCGTCGACTACCAGCAGGGCGTTAGGCCTCTTGGAGACCCCTCTGTTTGCTAAGTGGTTATACAACGAGGCCAAGACGAAGAGAGACGCCAACACCTTCTCCTCGTACAGCCTCAGCTTAGACAGATCCACCACTGCCACGCGCCTAGTCTTAAAAACAGCCTCTACGGGCACCTTCCCCCTTTCGAAGACGTCAGCCACGTACTCAAGCCTTCTGATGATGGCGGCCTTCATCTCAACCTCGGAGCGGGTGGCCACGAGGAAGTCGTCCAGGGCCTTGGCCACGTCTCCAAGGGTAGATATTTTGGCCGACTTAATGGCTCTGTATAGAAAGTATATCGACGGCTCGTTTAGATTAAGGCCGAGGCCGACGACCTCGGCCAGTAGCTTCTTGTCGAATTTGCCCACGTCGAATTTTAACAGCCTTGCGTCTAGCCTAACGCCGCTGTACTCCCCGTGCCAGTCTAACACTACAGCCGGCAGGCCGGACCTCTTGATTATCCTCTTGGCGAGCCTAGTCTTGCCGCTACGTGTAGGCCCCGTGATCACCACGTGCCGGTCAAGGGGGAGGCGTACAAGCCCCCTGGGGCCTACCCCCACCACGACGCCGTCGTCTAATGCCGCCATGGTTGCCACGAGGAGTAGAAAAACGTCCCACACCTCTTACACACTTTTTAAAACAGCTACAGAGCTTTAGACAAATAGGAGGGGAGTAGGTGTTTGTAAGACTTAAACCGGTCGTCTACTAGGTATACGAACTTCTCTTCGTGTTGTAAATCCCTCGCCACCCTCCCCACCGCCTGAATCACGTGGTTGACGGCGGCGAACAACAGGCCGTATTTATACCCGTCGAAGCCTACCTTTTTCAAAAGCCTCACCTTAACCCACAGCTCTGGGCTCTTCACGTTGGGCACGGGGAAGCCCACAAGCACGCCGGCCTTCACGGCAAGATTGACGCCCTCCGAGTAGGGACTGCCGTAATAGGTGACAAAGACGTGGTCCACGTCGCCTAAAGGCCTATCCGACGACGGGATGTCTGACAGTCTCTTTAAGTAAAGTTGCGCCAGCTCCTTGTTGGGGAGGAAGACCGCCACTTTTCTAAACTCGCCGTAGGCCCTCCTCACAAACTCCTCCACAGCTGACAGCATCCGCGGAGTCGTCCTAGTCCTATAACGCACTGGGAGGGGGACGGCCTCGACTATCAAGTTCTCCTCCCCCGGCAACTTGTCTACTGATACATACTCAACCCCCAGGAAATATGTAAAAACTTCGGCGAATGGCCTAGTAACAGAAGCGCTGGCCGCCAACACCCGGCCGACGGCCTTCGCTAGGCGGCCTACCAGCGGCAAGGCTAGGCAAAGCCTCTTATCAGAGTCGCAGAACCTTGCGCTGTACTCCTCAACCTCAGACACCTCAATTACTTCAAGAAAATTATGAACCTCGTCTAAGGCCACGAACTCCAGCTCTTCAAACAGGTCAGCCACCACGTCGAAGTTGCTCACCTTAGCCACATAAGCGTGGGGGAGGATTATTACGTCTTTTTCACGCCCGGAGGCGTGTAGCGCCTCGTAGGGACAGACGCCCAGGCTATATATCTCCTCCACGGTGGGCGGTATGACGGGCAACGACTTAGACCTCACCCTACACTTGCCCCATTCCCTTAGCTCTAGACACTGCTTTGAGTCAGACGCCTTGAAGGGACACAGCGTAGCCCTCCCAAACAAAAGGCCGGGCTCGCCGCCTAGCTCTTTTATGTAACGCGCCATTTGGAGCCCCTCCACGTGGCTCCTGACAAAAATTAAAGCGGGGCTGTGCCGCAGGGCCAGCTTTGCTATGAGCCTAGACTTGCCGAAGCCAGGCGGCGCGTTGAGCAACGCCCTCACTCATGGACGCGGCTTTAAAAACTGCTTAACACCTCCTCCAAAACTCTGCCCACCGGGGAGTTAACCACTTCGTCAAGCTCGTTGCAGTGTTTTAATACTCTCCGGGCGAACTCAGAGGCCAGCTCGGGGCTCCTCTCTTTCAACGCCCTCAGCCTCTCAGGCAGGTCGGCCCTCAGCGTCTTTACAATCGCGTCCACTGAGGTGAAGTACCGCTCTAAGTCCCTGATCTGATTCACCACGTCGTCGAACAAGTTTAACAACTCGGCAGGCACGTCTTTTAAGTCTACCTCGGCGTAGGCCTTGTTTACGCAGTACCTCACAAACTTGTACCGCATGGTCTTTACCACATCCACACCGCGAACTCAACAACACCTTATTAACTTTGCCCCCACCAAAGCCCCCAGCCGCCTGCCGAAGTCGCAAGCCCTCTCCACGCCTCTCTCAGAAATGCCAAGCGCCGTGATGCCCCTGCCGATGTAGAAGTAGTAGGCATCCGACTCGGGGTCAAAGCTATCCGCCCGAGGCCCCCAGCGCCAGTAGTACTTCTCGCCGCGGGGGTCCACCCCCTCGTAAATCCTCTCTCTGTACACCCCCCTGGCGAGGACAGAGGGGCAGTACACGGCGCCTCCCCAGCTCTTCGGAATGTTAACGCTCACCGCCAAGACGCCGCCCAGCCCCCCAGCCGCCGCCTCCACAGCCGCCAGCGCCACCCGCCGCATGAGGCCGACGTCGCCGCCCTCCTCCATCGACAAAGCCACCGCGGGCACTCCGAGGAGGCCAGCCTGTATGGCGGCGCCCACGGTGCCGCTGCCGTAGGTTGCCTCCACGCCGATGTTCTCCCCGACGTTAACCCCCGACAACACCAGCTCGGCCCCCGCGGCGATTAGCTTCAACGCGACAAAGACTGCGTCGGAGGGGAAGCCGTTCACCACGTAAAAGTCGCCAAGCCTCCTCACCCTAAGAGGCTTGTGGTAAGTCCTAGCCAGCCCAGCGGCGGAGCGGGGCCTCTCAGGCACCACTACGTAAACCACGTGGCCCGCCTCTAAAAGAGCCTCCACCAAAGGCCTTAGAAGAGGAGTGTTGGGCCCGTCGTCGTTTGTAACCACTATCTCCACGCCGCCTCTAAAAACCCGTTATATAACTGTATACACCAAGCCGGCGAACGCCACCACGGCGCCCACAACCCTCCGCACCTTCAAAGGCCTCTCAAAAAGAGAAGTGACAAGTGGGTAAGCAGAGGCAATCAACGCCACTTTCACATAGTCTCCAAGCCACACAGCCGCCGTGTAGGACCCAAAGCCTAAGAAGGTGTCCACAAACCCCCCACGAACAAGCGCAAAGGCTCGCAGACTCCCCGCCCCCGGCTGAGCAACAGGCTTGTGACAAACACCACCACGCCTCTAACAGCCAGCGCCCCCCCTGGGCCCAAGGCCTCCACGGCGGCGGCGTACAGCGCAATAGAAAAAGACCAAACCAGCGCGGCGCCGACGCCGTACAGCCCGCCCAGCCAAGACTCACGCCTGCCGTCGGAGGACAGCGCTACCCCCGCAAAGACCGCGGCGGCGGAGGGTAGCAGCCAGACCCTCCCCCCGAGGATGGGCACCAGCACAATATACAGAGAGCTACTGATGTTCCCAACGGAGGGGCCCCCCGTCTTGATAGAAGTGATGTAAAGCCAAGAGCCGACGACGCCGCCCAGAAGCCCGGCGGCAGTTGCGTATAGAAGCCCGTCGGCGCCTACGCCCCTCCACGGCAACAACAGCCCCAGGGCGATGGAGTAGGCGGAGAAGATAGACATCGCCTTAAACTGCGAGGTGCACCTCAACGCCGGGGCGTATATGAGGGGGGCCGCTCCGTAGGCCAAGGCAGAGCAGAAGGCGAGCACGACGTCGATCACTACAAATTACAACAGTTATAAATACAATCGTTCGTAGACCTATGGAAGACGCAGTGGCTGTGGCCCTCGTCTTCGCCGTGCTTTTCCTCCTAATGGTAGGGACAGTCTACGCAGTGATGCTAATCGCCCCCAGGAGGCCCACCCCCTACAAGTTGATGAGGTACGAGGCGGGGAACCCCGAGTCGGGCCCCGCCAAGGCCCCCCTCGCCATGCAGTACTTTGGATACGTCTTGATGCTGGTGACCCTCGAGCCAGCTGCGGCGATACCAGTGGCCGTGTACATGCTCACAGGCGACTTCTACACCACGGCGGTTGCGGCCGCGGTGGGGGCGGCGGTGTCGCTGGCGGCCTCCACATACGCCTACCGCTACGCAAAGAAAATTGAAAACTGGAAGATCTAGCGCCTCTCCAAGGCGGCTTTTAAAAGGCCTAGGAACACGGGGCGGGGCTTAGTAGGCCTAGACTTAAACTCCGGGTGGAACTGAGTGGCGATGAAGTACGGGTGCCCCGGCAGCTCTATAATCTCCACCCTCTTGATGTCCCTCCTCCAGCCAGACACCACAAGCCCCGCCTCGGTCATCTTAGGCAGATATTCGAGGTTCACCTCATACCTGTGGCGGTGCCTCTCCACAATCACAGAGGCGCCGTAGAGCGAAGCCGCGAGAGTGTTAGGCACCACGTCCACCTCCCTATTCCCCAAGATCATAGTGCCGCCCAGGGCGTCCACCTCCCTCTGCTCGGGGGCTAGGTGCACCACGGGGTGGGGAGTCTCAGGGTCGAGCTCTGTGGAGTTGGCCCCCTTGAGGCCCAGCACGTTTCTGGCGAACTCCACCACCGCCAGCTGCATGCCGAAGCATATGCCCAGGAACGGTATCTTCTCCACCCTGGCATGTCTCACGCACTCGATCATGCCCTCGGTCCCCCTCTTCCCAAACCCAGGCAGAACCACCATGGCGTCCACCGCCGTCTTCTTCAACAAGTCGGGGTCTCTCTCCACGTCGACTGAGTTGATCCACACCAGCTCTGGCCTCACGTCGAGAGCCGCGCCGGCGTGTTTAAGAGCCTCAATAATGCTGAGGTACGCGTCGGGTAGCTCCACGTACTTCCCGCACATGCCCACCCTCACTTTAAAACGAGGCGACGAGAGGCGGGACACAAAGGCCTCCCACTCCCTGTGGTCGGGCTGCTTGGAGTGTAGCCTAAGCCTCCTCACCAAAAAGTCGCCGAGCCCCTGTTGCTCCAAGATGAGGGGCACCTTGTAAATTGTGTCCACGTCGTAAGAGTTGAAAATGGCGTTTTGAGGCACGTGGGCAAACAACGAGATCTTCCTCACGGCGTTTACGTCTATGGGCCGCTCCGAGCGCACCACGACGGCGTGGGGCTGGATGCCGTAGCGCCTAAGCTCAGCCACGCTGTGTTGAAGAGGCTTAGTCTTAAACTCCCCCGTGGTCTTCAACAAGGGGACCCACGCCACGTGTATAAACACCACGTCGTCCCCCATCTCAAGGCCCAGTTGCCTCGCCGCCTCTAGGAAGGGGAGCTGCTCGTAGTCCCCCACGGTGCCGCCGATCTCCACAATAGTGACGTCGAACCCCCCCGCCGCCTCCACAACCCTCCTCTTAATCTCGTCGGTGACGTGGGGGATGAGTTGCACCGTCTGGCCCAGATACTCCCCCCTCCTCTCCTTCTCAATAACAGAGAGGTAGACCTGGCCCGAGGTGATGTTATTACGCCTAGAAAGCTCCACGTCGAGAAAACGCTCGTAGTGGCCCAAGTCGAGGTCGGTCTCGCCTCCGTCGAACGTGACGTAGACCTCGCCGTGGGCGTAGGGGTTCATGGTGCCGGCGTCGACGTTTATATACGGGTCGATCTTCACCGCGTTTACAGAAAGCCCCCTGGCCCTCAGGAGCCGGCCTATGCTAGCCACGACTACGCCCTTGCCGACGCCAGACATCACGCCGCCCGTCACTATTATAAGCCTTGGCACCTACAAAACACTACACAAGTTTAAAAACTCACCCGAGGCGAAAAAGTAATAAACACCGGCGTGTACAAAAACGGTGACGAGTTGAACCCACGCGACGTAGATGGCGAGAGCCTGCCCAGCAGTGGCGGGCGCTGACACCAATTCTTTAATACCAGTGGCAGAAAAGCCACATGCCTGTAGTGGAGGTAGGAGGCGTAAAAGTGAGGTTCATCTCATGGGCCGAGGGGATAGCCCTCAGCGAAGCCCTAGCCCACAAGGTGCAGAAAGACGGCTACAGGCCAGACGTAATAGTGGCCATATCTAGAGGAGGCCTAGTCCCCGCCCGCATCATCAGCGACGTGTTAGAAGTAGACGACGTCGTGGCCATCGCCGTGAAGTACTGGGGCCTCGCCCAGAAACGCGCCGAGAGGCCAGTCCTCTACCACGGCATAGAGCCAGGCGTGGTGCGAGACAAGAAGACGCTGATAGTAGACGAAGTGGCAGACACAGGCCACACCCTAGCCCTAGCCAAAAACCTACTCGACCTAATAGGAGCCCGCGAGGTAAAAACAGCCGTCCTCCACCTAAAAACCACAAGCCAGTACACCCCCGACTACTACGCCGAGAAGATTGAGGAGTGGCTCTGGATATCCTACCCCTGGTCAAGATACGAAGACCTCCGCGAGTTTAGAAAAAGAGGACACGACATCACCAAGTACATAGAAGGCATCTGCCCATAAAAAATAAAAACTGCTACACAGAGGAAAAAAGGTGAAGAAGCTTCACCTCGCAGACCAGTGAAGAATCCTTTAAGAACTGACTACCCTCTACCCAAACCCGACGTGGTATAAACATCAACATCTACAAACAACGACGGCAGCGGGTAGTAGCCCCCACCAAACTCAAACAACACACTTGGCATGTAGTACCTGGCGTATATGCTAGTCTTGACATCGTTTGGATCTTTCAGATACGCGGTCATGTAGCCCACCGCCCTAATTGTCGTCTCACTGCCCACAGACGCCGCCAGCGAGCCCGCAATGTCCACCTTACCCACAACAGGCATCGGCGCATCTTTCGGAAGCGGCACGCCGAGAGATAAAGTAAGCAGGCCCTTGTTCTCCATTACAAGATCAAATGAATCAAGCGCAATGCTTGCGGTCCCGTATTCGTACTTAGGTCTCCATTTACTCGAAACTAAGCTGAAAACGTTACCAATATCACTGTTTAAATCATCTATGGCAACGTACCCCCTGCCCGGGCGCACGGGCCCCATTATGTACATATAGGCGTAGTAATTAGTAGACCAGCAGCCGCCCGAGCTCGTGCAAATCACTTCCTTAAACCGAGCTATCGAATAGTTCCCATAGAACCCGACTACAACAATCTTCTGACCATCCGTAGCTGGTAATAGGTCGCCCCTTACATCAACGCTGAAGTCGCGGTCTATGCCAAAGGATATGATATCGGCTGAGAAATCCACAGAGACATCTCCGCTACTTGTCGACTTAACGATAGCCGCCGAGCCTGAGAAGTAGATCTTGTCGCCACTCGAAGCGAACGCGGAAAACGCAACGATCACGCTTCCTATTTTGGACGCGGCGTAGCTAGAAGCAACTCTCGCAGCCACGACCGGAATCGGCTGGTTAATTGCCGTGACGTATTGCTGATCTAAGGTCCAGTAGTAACAAGTCTGTGTAGGCCGCTCAGACGGAGAGAAAAAACAACGGTCTGGTAGCGTCTTCGGCAGAAAGTGGACCTGGAAATTACCCACTTGAACAAGCTGTTTGTTTAACTTAGGCGGCTTACCTTTTACTTTAATAGAGGCTTTTACGCTCTCACCTGACAACACTCTGCTCGGCTTTACTACAAAGCTTTTGGCGGCCCTGTCTAGTGTATAATTTCCACCTCTGCTGCCGTTCACGTAGGTAAGCAATACGAACACTCCCACCTCCCAGTCGCTGCTCTTCCACGCCTCTGCGTATTTTCTCACGGGCTCCGTCTTCACGTCGGCGCGGCCTACTCCGCATACGTCGTCTAGTTTTACCAAAGAGCCGTTGGGGAGCCAGCCTATCAGAGAGGCGCAGAAAGGCACCGGGTGCCCAGACTCGTTCACCACCTCAAGCACCACAGACTGCCCAAGCCCCTTGCTGTAGGCCACTGCGTAAGAAGGCCCGTAAACCACGGCGGGCCAAGTATACACCACCCAAAAGGCCCAACCCACGCCCAACGCCAACACCACAAACAACGCCCTACGAGACATGCCCCCACAATACAGAAACCCTAAAACAACAGCTTACGTTCGACCTTATGAGAAACGTTTTTCGTCATTTGCCGTTTTTGTTACCGCGTCCTGAGGCGTCACTGTCTTGTCTCTTCGTATCCGCAGTTTTGGCAGTACAGCCTCTCCTGCACCACGTATCTTCCTTTTTCGATTTTCACAGTCCTTTCCACCACCTTGAGGCGGGAGAAGCAGCGGGGGCACGTCTGGGGGGTTGGGCGGTAGAGGCCGGCGGCCGACAGGAGGCGCCTCACCTCGTATAGGGACAGGCCGAAGGCCCTGGCGGTCTCCCTCAGCGACCCGGAGGCCTTGTAGTACTCGGCGACGCGCCGGGCCAGGTCGGGGTTCCGCTCCGCCACGTTCCAAATCTTCCCCGCAGACCTCGCCCTCTCCAACGCGGCCTTGGTGCGCTGTCTTATAAACTCCCTCTCCATGGTGGCCACGAAGGCCAGCACGGCGCGGAGAAACTGGCGGTACAGCCCGTCGAGGGACTGGAGGGCCTGCTCCCGCTCGGAGGCGGACACCACCACGAGGCCCAGCTTGTTCTCCACGAGGTCGAGCAGTGCGAAGAGCTCTTGGAAAGACCTGACGAGCCTAGAGATCTCGTACACAAGCAACACCTTGGGCCTCGGCTCCATGGCCGCCGCCTCGCGGAGGAGCTCTTTAAACGCCGGCCTCTCCCAGGGCTCCACGGCGCCGGAGACCCCCACGTCGAAGTAATGCTTCAGAATCTGTATCCCCCTCTCCGCCGCCCACTTCTCCAAGTAGGCCCGCTGGTTCTCCGGGTCCTGCTCCTCCGTGGAGACGCGTATGTAAGATACGGCGGGGATCAAGCCTTCCCGCCCTGCCTGGCGCCGCGCCTCCTAGGCGGCCTCACCTCCTGAGGAGGCTGGATAGGCGATATGAAGTAGCCAAGCGGCCACCCGTACACCCTATCCCTCTGCTCCGCCGAGGTGGTGTGCACGTCTATGTACAGCGACCCCCTGAAGATGAGAGGTTCCTCTAGCCACACGCCGACCCTCTCCGGGTAGAAGGCGATGGGCTCCACAAACCACTCAAACACCCTCCCGTCGTAGACGAAGCGGACGAAGTCTAGGTACTCGTCGGAGTTGTAAAACCCCCACACCACCAAAACCGCGGCCGGAGGCAGGGCCACCTCAATCCTCCCCACCTGCAGGCTGTAGCCGAACTGGTCCGCCCTCTCCCCGTAGATGTGCCTCGGCTGGATCGCCTCAAGCCTCCCCCCCACCTTCCTCGCATACTCCTGCGCGATGCCGTACGCCTTCTTTATCGCCGCCACAGACTCTTCCCTAGTAAGCGGTAGGAACCACACGCCCCTCTAACATTGGGGATATTTAAACATCGCCTCTTATTCAAAAAATACCGACGCCGCGGCCCGCGGAAACTCCGCCGCAACGAAGGCCGAGGGGTTTTAAAACGCCAGGCCTTATAATAACTGTTAGAAATTTAGAGCGCCTAGTAGGCGCCCCCTATGATAGGGCTAGTTGCCCTAACGGCGGTGGCCATAATCACCGCCCTCGCGCTGAGGAGAGTAAGAGACAGACTGCTCACAGCCCTCGGCGTCGCCGGGCTGTTCCTACTCGCCGTACCCGCCCTGTTAGTAAACGGAGACGCGGTGGAGAGGATAGTCGCGGCGGTGTACATGTACGCCCCCTACTGGGAGTACTTGATACCAGTCGCCTTCTTCGCCCTAGCGCTGTTGCCGGGCGGGCGCAGATCTGCGAAAAAAAGGAGAGGGGGGAAGGCGAAAAAAGAGGTGGTTATCGTCTAGAGGCGTAGACAAGCGCCAAGGCGGCCAGAAAGGCGAGGACTAGGGGGATCCAGTAGGTTTTTCCCCCGGCCCCAGTCTGCGGGGCCTCTTGTGTGTGGACGCTCTGCGTGGTAGCGGCGGTGGCCGTAACGGGTTGCGGCGAGAAGCTCGCCCTCGGGTACTCCACGCCGCTTTTAGACGTGCAGACCACGTCGCCCATGGCTGTGGAGTATATAGACGCCATTATGTAGTAGCTCAGCGCTTGTTGGGTGCCGCCTTGCGTGTTGCGGAAGTAGTCGCCGAACTGGACGTAGCTCAGCGGCAGAGTGTTCGTGTACCCGCACTGCGCCGCGGCGGCCATGTTGGTGTATGCCCTGTCCCTCGCCACTGTTATGTAGCGGTCGGGGGCCTGGCTCATCAACGCCGCGGCGGACTCTGCAATCACCTCGATAGAGTTGGCCATGGAGGCTAGGTAGAGGCCCCTCTGGTACAAGTCCTCCGCCACCTGGACAGCAGTGGACAAGTCGGACGACGCGACTCCGTACGTGGTCTCCAAGTAGGCGTACATGGCCTTGGCGTAGTCTAGGTACATCCTCGCCACCTCCGCCAGCCCGGTCTGGTTTATGGCAGGGCCGTAGGCCATCCTCTTGGCCTCCTCCACCCACGACCTCAGCGTCACGGCGCGGGCGTACATCACGCCAGGCGAAGGCGACGTGGAGTTTGCCTGTAGATACACCTCGTACACCCTTGTGTAGCTGGCCACCACCAGGTCGATGTTGTTGACGGTGAGGGGTATGGCAGACAGCTGGGCCTCCGCGTCCTTGGCCATCTGCAGGGCGTTGTTGTAGAGGTCGCGCGCCGTCCGCCTAGACGACGCGGCCTGGTCGGAGTAGTACTGGACGAGGCCTTGGTATATCAACGAGGCGGCGGCGTAGTACATACCAGACGCCTTCAGCCGCTCCACGGTGGCCAAGTCCACGTAGCCCCTCCCCACCGTCTTGTTGTAGTAGCTGTAAATGGCGTCGAACAAGTCTTTCGAAATCTGCCTAAACGCCGAATCGTCAACGGTTGAAGGCGGCGGGGATTGCACCTTGTAGCCGGTGAGGTAGTACACGGCGTCTTCCACAGTCCCCACCTCGACGACTCTCACCCCCGACACGCCGGCGGGGGCCTCGCCGATGGGCACCAACACGGTCTTAACCCCCTGGCCCGCGGCGGCCTGCACCTTCTGCGACACCCCGCCCACCGGGCCGATGAGGCCGTCTGGGAGGATTATCCCAGTCATGGCGGTGTCGTTCCGCAGCTGGAGGCCCTTCATCAAGGCGAACATGGCCACGGTTATGTACCCGCTGGCCGAGGGGCCCCCCACCTGCGCGTCGTTGCCCAGCACGCGGAGCAGCGCAGTGTAGTTAGTGTAGGGGACGCCGGCCAGCCGCGAGGCCACGTACAAGGCGATCTGCGCCGAGGGGCCAAACCCCTCCCCCGCCTCGGGCACCCCAGCCACGTAAGCCCGCCCGTCGCCGGGGGTAAGCAGAGTCACCTTGATGGGCAACACCGACCCGCCCTCCGGGCCCACCGCCAGGGCGTTGATGACAGCTGAGCTGACCTTCACCGTGTAGGTAGTCCAAGCCGCCGCAATTAAGGCAAGCACGACGGCCACTACTAAGGCTTTTCTCATGGCCCCGCACCCCCTGTGGACTTAAAAAAGTTACTCACCTCCAGTGAGCGTCAGAGGAGGTCGTGTCCCGTCACTAATCTGCTACGCCTGGCTCATCACACTAGACGAGATCTATGCGTTTATATGGATGACGCCTATAAACTTTTACACCCTCACCACTCTTAACTCCATGGATGCAGCTGGGGCGTTGGCCAGGGCTAGGCACTGCGTTGTTTTCACGGGGGCGGGGATCTCGGCCGAGAGCGGCGTGCCCACCTTCAGGGGGGCTGGGGGGCTGTGGGAGAGGTACAAGCCGGAGGAGCTGGCAACCCCAGAGGCCTTTGCAAGAGACCCAGCCCTGGTGTGGAGGTGGTATAAGTGGAGGCAGGAGTTGGTTTACAACGCCAAGCCCAACCCCGGCCACTACGCAGTTGCGGAGCTGGAGGCCCTCGGCGTGGTGAAGGCCGTACTGACGCAAAACGTCGACGGGCTCCACCAGAGGGCCGGGAGTAGGAACGTCGTGGAGCTACACGGCTCGCTTTGGCGGGCCAGGTGTGTGAGATGCGGCGCGGTGTATAGCCTGGAGAGGCCGGTGGAGGAGGTGCCCCCCAGGTGCGCCAAGTGCGGCGGCCTGCTGAGGCCGGACGTGGTTTGGTTCGGCGAGCCTCTGCCGCAGGAGGCGTGGGCAGTTGCCGTCAGCCACGCCCAGAGGGCAGACGTGGTGTTGGTGGTGGGGACCTCGGGCGTGGTCTACCCAGCCGCTCTTATTCCAAAAATCGCCAAGGAAAGAGGCGCCGTGATAATCGAGGTGAACGTAGAGGAGTCCGCCGTCACGCCGCTGGCCGACGTCTTCATACGCGGAAGGGCGGGGGAGGCGTTGCCCAGGCTTGTGGAGGAGGTCAAGAGGAGGCTCGGCACCCGCTGAGTAGTCGCCATGTGCGGCGCCAGCCATCGGCTCCTCATCGCCGCGCGGGGAGGAGGCCGGGTTTTTAATAGTTACCTCGTCTTCTTCCAATGCCCCACGCACGTGGTCGAGACGGGCGGCGCCCGATTCCGCATAGAGGAGGGGACGTACGTATACGTGGGGAGCTGCGGCCCCGCCTGTCTGAGGAGGGTCATGCGGCACTTGGCGAGGCCGGCGGCGAGGAGGTGGCACGTGGACTACCTCCAATGCGCCGCGCTGTACGCCGCGGTTGGGGAGAGGCCGGAGCGGGAGGTGGCGCTGTGCCTATCCGAGAGGTGCCCCTACGTGGAGGGGTTCGGCTCCTCGGACGACCCCCACGCGCCGAGCCACCTATTCAAATGCGGAGCGGCGGAGGCGCTCAGGTGCTTGGCTTGACTACATACGGCGTAGAGTTTAAAATCTTGACGTGGCCCAGGTCGGCGAGGTACTTAACAAAGGCAAGCCCCTCCTCCGACAGCCTCAAGACGTCGCCGCCCCCCCTGGCGCAGAGGGCGATCTTGTAGGGAGTCCTCTCCCCCACGCACTCTTGGTAGGCCGCCAGGAGCTTGCGAAAACGGCCCTCCAGCCGGGCGGCGAACTCCTCCACCGGCGCCGACTCGCCCTCCCCCGTGTACACCACGTAGCCCCTCAGCCCCTTAAGAGAAGACAACACGTTTTGAAAGGCGTGTACGCTCACAAGCCAGCCCCCCAAGTCCCCCACAAACAAGGCGTTTTCAAAGCCGAAGCACGTGTGGCCCCAGGTGTGGGAGCCGCAGGGGATCACCCTAACCGAGGCGTCTCCCAAGTCCACCCACCCAGCCGTGAACTTGTACACAGACCCCCTGAAGGGGCCTGCGGAAACCCTCGGCCTCGCGCCCCTGGGCGCCCCCGCCCTCTTCAACACCACCTCTGCGTACCTCACCGCCCTCTCCAAGTCGGAGGCCATGCCGAACTCCAGGGGGTTTATCACCACAACCCGGGCCCGCCTCGCCCCCGCCACGTGCCTCTCGTGGTGGTGAGTCACAAGCACCACCTCCACCTCCACGTCCTCGGGCACGTCGACGCCGAAAAAACCCTCGTAGAGCCACCCCACCCCAGCCCGGGAAAACACCACATAGCATATTTAACCCAGTAATAAAGATAACCCGTGTCATGGGAAGACAAATTTCTCGAAGACGCCGAGAAGATGTTCCAAATTCCAAGAGAACACCTTAGAAAATTTGTCGAGTACATGGCGACAAACCCAGAAAAAGTACAAGAGTGGGCAGAGGCCGTAAACATGTCAGAAATAGACTTCCTAATGCTCACCACAGTATACACGCTGTACAAGACAGAGGAAAAAGTGTTAAACCTACTCACAGACCTAGACGTGAGAGTCGACGAGGCCATAGGCCTAATATCCACCCTGGCCGCAAACCTACTAAACAGCCTCCCACAAGACGACAGAAGGCCAATCCTCGCCCAGGTCCTACTAGCCACAGCCCTACAGGTAGAAGACCCCGCGATAAGAAACTCACTCGCAGAATACGCCAAGACCATACTCGCAGAATAGGCCAGCGGGCCCTGGCCAGAGGCGGCTACCGAATGCGGCGTCTGCCCGCCACGGGCAACTCCCACATAGCCCCGTTTAAGCCACAAGGGCCTCGCCGTTTGGAAAGCTTTCGTGGACGCTGACGTGTACAAAGACGAGTGGTCAAAGGCGCCGCCGCCGGGATTTGAACCCGGGACCTACGGGTTGCTGCCCTTGGTTAACAGCCCGCCGCTCTAACCGGGCTGAGCTACGGCGGCCGCCTCTGACTTTTTTCACGTATTTAAAATTTTTAGCTCTTGTAGGCGGCGTGTGGTGTTTTTAAATGTCGTCTAATTTCTCGCCGTGTTTTGCAAGGTTTTGGTGGTGGACCTCGACGGGACGCTTACGCTTAGTAGGAATACCTACGAGCTGTCGGCGGAGGCGCTCCTGGCTCTGAGGCGGGCCCGCGACGCGGGGCTGAGGGTTGTGTTGGCCACCGCGAACGGGCTTGACTTTGCCCTCGCCGTGGCGCGGTACCTGGGGGTTAGGGACGTCGTTGCGGAGAACGGCTGTCTTGTACACCTCGACGGGGTTACCTACGAGCTTTGTAGCGGCGACATGTCGTCGGTGGACGCCAAGGTTTTGGCCACGGGGGCCGTGGCCCCCAGCCCGCAGAACAGGTGTAGGAAGTACGACTTGGCGTACGTCCCCCTTGTGGAGGGCGCCGTGGAGGTGTTGCGCTCCGCGGTGGGGCCGGGCTACGTGGTGGAGTCCAGCGGCTACGCCATCCACGTCAGGCCCGCCGGCGTGGACAAGGGCGTGGCCGTGAGGTGGCTCTGCGAGAGGCTGGGGGTTCCGTGTTTTAGAGTGGCGGCTGTGGGGGACAGCGACGTAGACGTGGGGATGTTGAAAACGGCGTGGGGGATAGCAGTGGGCAACGCCACAGAGGGGGCGAAGAGGGCGGCGAGAGCGGTGGTGGAGGGGCCCAGCGGGCTGGGGTTTAGGGAGGCTGTTGACCTGATTCTGTCAGGGGCGGCCTGCGCCCCTTAGCACGTACACGTCGAAGTCCCCCACCTCCTCCCTCTCCGCCTTTTTCACAGTTTTTAAGAACTCTTCGCTGAGGGGGGCGAGGCCGAGGGCGCCCAGCACTAGGTTGTTGAAGTAGAGGACTGCGCGGTCGCGGGGGGCCAGCACGTATACCTCGTCTGCGGCCTTTTTCACGGCCTCCACATCGGCCGACCTGTTGCACAACACGGCGGCGTCGAACTTACCGTACTTGTCCACCAGCTGGTCCAACTCGCCGAGGGGCACAGCCTCGAAGGAGTAGAAGCTGGCCGCCGCGAGCTCCTGCCCAAGGGGTTCCGGGGCGAGGGGGAGGAGGGAGAGCCTGTCCGCCTCTAGGGTGAGTATGTCGTCTCTCTCCTCTACTATCACAACGTCGCGTCCAGATATAGACATGAGCTCCGAGGAGAAGCCGCAGGGGAACCACCCGGCCACCAGGGTGAGCCCCCCGAATCTCAACAACTCCTGGGCCACCACCACCCGGAGGGTCTGGTAGGCGGAGGTGTACGTGTACAGGGCTCTGAGGAGCTCTTGCGAGAGGCGCCCGGCCCTCGCCCCCGTGGCCACGTAGGGCACCACTACTTCGTGGAAGATCTTGCTCACGGCCTCCGAGAGCGGCCCCCCGCCGGCGCCGGGCCTCGTCTGCGCCCTCTTGTACTTGTCGCCCTTTTTGTGGAATATCCCCGCCTCGGACAAGAAGTCGAAGAATTCTCTAAGGCGGGGGGACGGCTTCACCTCCTCTAGCTCCGAGAGGAGGTGGATGAGGGGCGAGGAGGCGATGCCAAGGAAGATCTCCTCGCGAGGAGTCATACGTTCTCCTCCACGGGCTTGTATAAAACATCAACGCTGTCTTTTAGGGCTGATATGTAGTAGATCCTCTCCGCCCCCACGGCGGTAGCTATTTCGTCGCCTTCTACAAATATGCCCAGCTCCTCCGCCAAGTCCCGCTTGTTTCCAACAATGACCACCTTCTTGTAGGGGTTGATCCCCCTGTCTAGCAACGCGCTGTGTAGCTCAGCGATTGCGTAAAGCGAGGACTGGTCCGTCACGTCGTACATGTATATCATCAGGTCTACATAGAAGGTCCACGCCTTGGAGAAGTTTCTCGCGACTTCGGTGGCCAGCTGGCCCGGGACGTCTATGAAGTCGATCTCCCTGTCTCGTAGGTATAGGCGGTATATGCCGGGGCGGAGGGTGGCCTTGGGCTTAAGCGACAGGCCGAGTAGCCTAAAGACGTACGTCGTCTTCCCCACCCCTCCTACGCCTAAGACGGCCACGGAGAGCCGCCTCATACTGCCGCGCCCAGCCACCTGTCCACCTCGGCCTCCAGCCGGGCCGCCTCTCTCCTGAGCTCTTTCAGCCTTTTACAAAACTCCCACTCTTCCTCACCCACAATGCACTTAAGAGTCTCTATGTCGATTTTTGCAAGTGACACGTACAGCCCATAGACCAGTCATATAAATAACCAGCCCGTAGAAGAATATGAATAAGACTATGACGACGTCGCCTACCGTAAACCCGCCCACCAGCCTAATTCTCAAGTGGGCCAGCGCCTTGTTGCCGACCACTAGCAACGCCACCAGCATTGCGTATGAGATTAGGAGGAGCGCCAAGGCCCTCCTCATAGCGGCAGAGACGCAAACCTGAGCGCCGCGGCGAGGGCCGCCGTCAATGCGGCGGAGGCCGCCACGAGCGCCAACAACGCCTTGAAGACTTGGTACTCCCCCAGCGGCTTGTCCGACACCACGACTCTTACAAGCGACAAGATGGGGGAGTCGCAGTCTTGGTGCACCACGCCGCCCACAAGCTTTGTGGGGCGTTGGATCTTCTCCCTCCCCTTGATGCCCCCCGAGGAGAATATTATCAAGGCGCCGTTGATTATAAACGGGAGGGCCGCCAGGACTAGGTACGCCACCAAGTCGTAGGCCACGGCGATGGTGGAGATGCTCGCCCCGAGGTAGTAGCTGCCCACGTTGCCGTTGAAGGCCTTGGCGGGGTACTTGTTGAAGGCGTACAGCGCCAGAGAGGCTGCCACGTGGACTAGTAGTAGGTACACGGCGTCAAGCTGCCCCCTCAAGGCCGCCACCGCCGCCAGTGAGGCGCCCACCGCCACGTTTGCCATGGGGAGGAACCCGTTGACGGGGTCTAACATGTTGAAGGCGTTGGTGACCACGGGGATCGCCAAGACTGAGAGCCACCCCGTCGCCCCGTAGAAAAGGCCTACGAAGGGGAGGGTCAGCCTCACGTCCACAAGCGCCCTCGCGACGACGAAGGCCACGAGCACTGGGAGCAGAACTCTCACATACTCGCTGACCCCCCTCAAGTCGTCTAGCAGACCCAGCACGCCTATCACCAAGGCTGAGAAGAGGACAACGGCCGCCTGGGGCTCGGCGGGGGACAGGAGCAGGTAGCCCAGCGACGCGGAGAACAAAGCGACGAGGCCCCCCGCCCTGGGCACCCCGTCTATGCCTTTGTATATGTCCCGCGACGTGATCCCCCTCTCTTTTTGAAACCCCACCCACCACCTGCCAAAGGCCAGCCCGGCCAGCAACGAGGCGGCGGAGGCGCCCAGCTCCCAGATCATAACGCCTTTAGCAAGATCGGCAGTACTAAAGTGGCGTCGGCGTGTACGTAGGCGGCCTTTGCCCCCGGCTTCACCTTGCCCCAGCTGACGGCCTCCCTTGGCCTGGCCCCGCTGAGAGACCCGTCGTACTCCACCGCCGTGGAGACGTAGACGACGTAGTCGAGCCCCCCTTTGAACTGCGCCCACCAAATCACGTGGTGTTTACTAATGCCCCCTCCCACAATCAACGCGGCGGCCTTCTTACTTGCGTACACCAGCTCCCTCAGCTCCTCTTCGTCTTTTAACACGTCTACGAAAAGCCTAGACGCCCCCCGCCGAGTCCTAGCCAAGTCGTTGCAGGTGAGAAGCGCGGTGCCCACGGCGCCGTCCACAATGCCCGGCACGAACACCTTGACGCCGGACCTCTGCGCGGCGCCCAGTATGGAGTCCTCCGGCATGCGTCTGCCGAAGAGCTCCGCCAGCTCAAAGGTGGCCAGCGACTTGCCCCACAGCTCCTCGCAGAGGCCGAGCACGAACTTCTCCACGTAGGGGCCGTACTCCTCCCTCCTTATGACCACGTTGCCGAGCCTGTAAAGCCCCTTGGCGGCCAAGTCGACGTCGTCTAAGTCGAAAGACCCGGGGCTGTACTCGGCGCCCACGGCCTTGGCAATGTCGTGGTCGAGGGCCCCGGCAGTTGTGACAACCACGTTGAAAAGTCTCCGCCTAATTGCCTCGGCTATCACCTCCCTCAGCCCCGTGGCGACCAAGTTCCCAGTGAAAGAGAAGAAGCGCAGCTCCGCCTCCGCGAGGGCCTCTTTTAAAACGTCGTAGGCCTGGGCGACGTGTAGCGCTTGGAACCCCCCTATCTTTCTGTAGAGCTCGACGACTTCTCTCATTTAACGACCTTCACCTCCTCGACGGCGCCTAGCTTTCTCAACTCCTCCACAGCCTCCCTGACCCTCCTGATGGTGGTCCCCAGCTTCACTGCGATCTCCTCCAGCGACCTGTTGCCGTCTATCAGCTCGGCCACCTGCCTCAGCCACCTGTCCTCCACCGGCACCGACTTCCCCGGGAGGGGCACCTCTCTGCCCCCCATCTTGTAGAGAAAGAGCTTGTGGCTCCTCCAGTCTTCGTATATCTCCTCCACCACGACGGGCCTCCAGCCGGGGACCTCAAAGTCGTGTGTGACCACCCTGGTGCCGGGCCTCAGCTCCCTCTCGAGCTTAGGCCTAAGCCTCTCGTTGACGCTGGTGAGGAGGTACATGGTGACCACGTCGGCGTTGGACAAGTCGACGTCGAAAAAGCTGGCGTTTATAATAGAGGCGCGGTCCGACAGCCCCATGTCTTTTATCCGCGCCATGGACTGCTCGTAGAGGTCTTTCCTAATCTCCACGCCGAAGGACCTGGCGCCGAAGTCCTTCGCGGCGATTATCACAATCCTCCCGTCGCCGGAGCCGAGGTCGTACACCACCTCGCCGGGCTGGACTCTGGCCAGTTGCAACATTCTACGGACCACCACCTCGGGGGTTGCGACGAAGGGTACGTCGTACATAAAGCCAATGACGTCTGTGTTATATAAATTTATAAGAGGGAGGTCCCACATCCAGGGCGGAGGCTCGGCCACGTTGACATCAATTCAAAAATTTATAAATAGTGGCGTTTTGACCCCCGTGCCACACAGATCGCGTCATAAGAGGGGGAGGTCCTCCTCAGTGAGGCCGGCGCACCCCACAGTCCCCAACTGGATACAGTACACCCCCGACGAGGTGGAGCTACTCGCCGTCGAGCTCGCGAGGCGCGGTTTCCCGCCTTCGCAAATCGGCATAATCCTAAGAGACCAGTACGGCATACCGCAGATCAAGCCGGTCACTGGGAAGAAGCTCACTAAAATCCTCGAAGAACACGGCGTAAGGCAGGAGCTGCCAGAAGACCTCCTAAACCTCATCAGGCGGGCCCTCAGGATTAGAAAACACCTAGAGGAGCACCCGAAAGACATGTCCTCCCGAAGGGGGCTCCAGCTGGTGGAGGCCAAAATACACCGCCTCGTCAAGTACTACAAACGCGTCGGCAAGCTGCCCAAGGACTTTGTATATAGCCCAGAGGCCCTGTCGCACTTAGCTACTTAGTCTTTTAAACACTACGAAATTTATACGTGGAGTCGTTTAGAAACTTTATCATCGATCACGTCGACAGAGTGTTGGAATACTTAAAACAAAACCCCCTGCTCATCTACGCCCGCCGTAGCGTCGACGCCTACGCCGCGTCCTACGCCCTCGCCCAGACCTTTGGAGAAGCCGCCCACGTGGCTGTGGTGGACTGGCCGCCGCAGAGAGGCGTCTGCGTGGGCTTTAAATGCGACGGCCTCTACATCACCGAGTGGGAAGTGGGCGTAGACGACAAGACATACAAGACGGATTTCACCTCCATTAGCCACCTGACGGCGGTTTTGATACAGACGCTGGCCCCCCTGGAGGAGGACGTGCACAGGGCCTTGTACGTGGGCCACTACGCCTGGAGCGTGGACTACTGCGAGTTTAAATGCCCCCTCCCCCCCGAGCTGGCCAAGGGGGACGAGGTGTTGAGAGTGGTCTTCCCCCACCTCGACGACCTCCCATTTAAAAAAGCCCTCTCCCTCTCCACCCTGCCCATAGTCCCCGGCGTCACCGGCAGAGAGGCCGACGACGGGAAACGCGCCTCCGAGTTGACTCGAGAGGAGGCGGTGGCCCTCCTCGACTGGGCCCTCGGCGCCGCGGCGGCGGAGGGCTTCCACACAGCGGTGTTAGACAAGGCCGTTAGGCCCTACTCAAAGGAGTTCAAGCCGGCGGAGAAGGCCCAGCGAGTGGAGGCAGACCTAGCGGGCTTTGTGGGAAGAGACCTCTGGGAATACGTCTCAAACATCGCAGAGACGTTTTACCAACTCCTCAAGAAGAGGGAGGAGATCTCCGCCTTGCCCAACCCGTTTTATATATACAAACTGCCGCCCTACTTGGCGTATTATGTAAAAAACACGCAGTGGTCCGCGCTTCGCTACGACTCGCCGAGGGGGCACCTTGTGGCTGTGTTGCCCCCGCCGGGCGCCAGAGACAGGCTTAAGACGGCGGAGGAGCGGCTCGCCGAGGTAGGGCAGGTGTTGAAGTTCCCAACGCACCTCGTCGTCTTCGTAGAGTCCGGCAAGTTACAAGATTTTAAAGAGGCGTATGAAAAAGTTAAGAGTTGAGCTGGAGTGCGGCCTGCCCTGTGAGTATATAAATGCCCTGAGGCCAGACGACGTAGATCTGCCAGAGGGTATGGAAATAAGCCACGTCTGCGAGGCCGGGAGGTGGAAGCTCTACATAACCTACAGGGTGGAGCGGCCTGAGGACTTGCTCACTTTAAAAAACACGTTAGACGAAGTGGTGAGGTCCCTCCAGTTGATTGAAAAGGCTATTCGGTGACTTTTCCGCTCGGCGGCGTGAGGTAGTTCCTGACGTCTTCTGCGTACCTCTCCAAGACGTCTGCTACGAATATGGGGGCGTTTGTCCTCACGGCTAGGGCCACGGCGTCGCTAGGCCTGGAGTCGAAGGTGTGGACCTTGCCGTCTCTGTCCTTTACGTACACCGTGGCGGTGTAGGTGCTGGACACCAAGGCGTCGATGGTCACCTTCTCCAACGTGGCGCCCAGCGCCTCTAGTATCTCTACAAAGAGGTCGTGGCTCAGGGGGCGCGGGAAGTCCACCTCGCCCAGCGCCTTCTTAATCGACAAAGTCTCGGCGGCCCCAATGATGATGGGCACGGCCCTGTCCCCCCACTCCTCGGCCCCCACCAACATGACCCCCACCAGCTGTCCCTGGGAGTCTACCATCTCTACAACTGAGACAAGCTCAGCCTTTAGATATTTAACCATATGGTTGATAAATAGCCTAGCTATAAAACGTTTTGTGATGAGAATCGGCTTATGACCTGTGATAAGTCCTAAACCAGGCTGACTAGTCGGACTCCCTCTCGCTCTCCTGTAAGTTTTCCAAGAGCTGCCTCCTCAGCTCCTCCATCTCCTCCTGGTCGTATTCAAGCCTCCTCTCCTCGGCCACCATCACACCCCGTTTTTTGTCTTCCGTCACCTCTGTCTTCTGTCTGTACGCCTCCTTCGCCCTCTCGCTTATCTTCACCTCGTAGCCGCACTTGGGGCACTTCAAGACTGTGGTGCCGTCTTTTTTCTGCGGCACTAGTAGAGTCCCGTCTTTTGGACAGAAGCGCATTCCTAATACCAACTACACACCTATTTAAGTCTTGTAGCCACGGTCTATAAAAAACTTTATAAACTATATATCTATAATTAACGATGAAAGCCCTTCTGCTGGGCAACGAGGCGATAGCCTACGGGGCCCTTTCGGCAGGCCTCGCCGTAGCTACGGCGTATCCCGGCACCCCCTCCACCGAGGTGTTGGAGACATTAGAAGAGTTTAAAGACAGGTTTGTACACTGGGCGACCAATGAAAAAACTGCGTTTGAAATCGCCTACGGCGCCGCGCTGGCGGGCGCCAGGGCGCTGGTAGCCATGAAACACGTAGGCCTAAACGTCGCGGCAGACCCCCTACACAGCGCGGCTTACACAGGCGTGGAGGGCGGCTTGTTGATAATAACCGCAGACGACCCGTGGATGCACTCTTCTCAAAACGAACAGGACACCAGGTGGTACGGGCTCCAGTCCTACGTCCCAGTACTCGAGCCCTCGTCGCCGGCCGAGGCTTTTAAATACGCCAAGAGGGGAATCGAGGTCAGCGAGCAAGCCAAGCACCCGGTCATCCTCAGGTCTGTGACGAGGGTCAGCCACGTCAGGGCGCCCGTGGAGCTGGAGCCGCCCAGCCCCCCCAAGTGGGGCAAGTTTACCAAAGACGTGAAGAGGTTCACCCTAGTCCCCGCCCACGCCAGAGAGAGACGTAAGGAGCTTGTGGAGAAGTGGGAGAGGCTTAGAGAGGCGTCGTCTATGTTCATGGCCGCGGAGGGATCCGGCGACTTTTTAATAGTGGCGTCGGGAGTGGGCTATGCCTATGTGAAAGAGGCGCTGAGGAGGCTAGGCGTAGACGCCACCGTGGTTAAGCTAGGAATGCCGGTGCCCATCCCCGCCAAGCTCTCGGAGTACGCGGGGAGGGAAGCCGTGGTGGTGGAGGAGGGAGACCCCGTCGTGGAGCTTCAGCTACGGGCCCTCGGGCTTAAGACTAGGGGGAAGCTGGACGGCCTTTTCCCCAAATACGGCGAGCTGGACGCCGCAAAGGTGGCTGCCGGCATAGCCAAGGCTTTTAACATCCCCTACGACCCGCCGAGGCCCCCGAAGCCGCCTATGGAGCCGCCTCCCAGGCCGCCCGTCCTGTGCCCCGGCTGCCCCCACCAGGGGACGTTTTACATTTTAAAAATGGCCACGGCCGGCCTAAGCCCGGTGTGGTCTGGGGACATCGGCTGCTACTCCCTCAGCCTAAACACCGGGCAGCAGGACATTATTACTCACATGGGCTCCTCCGTCGGCCTAGGCTACGGCGTGGCGGCCTCTGGGAGGCAGTTCGTGGTGGCGACGGTGGGGGACTCCACGTTCTACCACGCCTCTCTGCCTCAGCTGGTGGACCTGGCGGTGAGGCCGCAGCCCATGCTGATCGTCGTCATGGACAACGGCTACACGGCGATGACGGGAGGACAGCCGAGCCCCGCCAAGAAGGTGCCGGCGGAGAAGATCACAGAGGCGCTGGGCATCCCCACGTTTGTAATCGACCCCGCCCGGGTTAAGCAGTCTGTGGAGGTGGTGAAAAAGGCGGTGGAGGTGGTGAAGTCCGGCAAGCCCGCCGTGGTGGTGTCGAGGAGGCCGTGCGCCTTGGTGGCGGTGAGGAAGGCCAGGCGCGCTGGCCTGCAGACGCCTAGGTACAGAGTAGACGAAGAGAAGTGCGTGAAGTGTGGGCTTTGCTACAACGTGTTGAGGTGTAGCGCCATTTCTAAGAGGCCGGACGGCAAGGCCTACGTAGACCCCTCCCTCTGCGTGGGCTGCGGCATGTGCGCCGAGGTGTGTCCCACAAACGCCTTCAAGGCTGAGGGCAACAGAGAGGCGTGGCTGGCCGCATGGTCACAAGCGTAGTGGTGGTGGGAGTGGGAGGACAAGGCGTCTTGACGCTGGCAAGGTGGCTGGGCGAGTCTGCCATGGCCGCGGGCTACGACGTGAGGATAGCCGAGGTGCACGGCATGAGCCAGAGGGGCGGCTCGGTGGAGGTGCACGTCAGGTTTGGAGAGGAGGTGCACGCCCCCATCGTGGAGGAAGGCGGCGCGGACTACGTGGTGGCCATGGAGGCCTTGGAGGCCCTCCGCGGCTACAAGTACCTCTCCCCTAGAGGCGTGTTGGTGGTAAACAAGAGGGTGATCCAGCCCCCGGGGAGATGGTACGACGTGGCGCAGGTCGTCGAGGCAATCGCCAAGTCGGAGGTGAGGCACTACGTAGTGCCTGCGTTTGAAATAGCCCTGCAACTAGGGTCCCCCATTTACGAAAACGCCGTGCTTCTCGGCTTTGCGGCCAAGCTAATGGGCCTCCCGATGCCCCCCAGCCTAGACGACAAGAACAAAGAGGCTTTTCTACGGGGGGCGGCGTTAGTCTAAGATGCGCCTCCCCCCCACCAACACCCACCCCTCTTCGTCCACATCCACTCTCCCCCTCCACTGCCCTCTCTCCACCAGCTTCTTAAACAACGCCTCCGGCTCTACGGGGTTGTGGAAGAAGTCTAAGACCCTTTCCACGTCTCTTCTCAAAAGCTCAAGCTCCTTGGGGTGGCCTCTTCTCACCGCAGAGCCCCAGTCTATTATCCAAGGCCTCTCGCCGTCGTACAACACGTTGAAGGGGCTTAAGTCGCCGTGTACTAAGCCGGCCACCACGTAGGTCTTTTCTAAGTTTTTCACCAGCTCGTAAAACACGGCGTCTGGGTCGTCCAGTCCCTCGAGCCCCACATCGTTGAGAAGCGGGGCGGGGGTGGCGCCGGTGCCTATGAAGTCCATCACCAATACATTTCTATAAAAGCCGTGGGGCCTGGGCACCGCCACCCCCGCCTCGTATGCTCTGGAGAGGTTTCCAAACTCCTTCCTACACCAGAGCTCCACCAAGTGTAGCTGGTCGCTTATCTTCACACCCCTGAACCTGGGATCGCCTAGTATGTAGCCGTAGCGGCTTTTTACAAACCTCACCGGGACTGGGTAGAAGATCTTCAACACCACGTAGCCCTCACCCCTCTTCGCCAAGACGAGCTTGGCCTCCTTCCCCTGCCCCACCGGGCCCAGCACCTCGCCGAAGACCCCCCTCTCCTGTAGCTTCACCACGGCGGCCCAGGTGTAGGAGTTGATGGCGTCGTCCACCACCTTGAAGTAGTCGTGGTCTTTCTCAGTCCTAAAACGCCTCACGTGGCATAAGGCAAAGGAATTTAAAACCTTGAACCCGCAGACCCGTGGCTTCGGAGTATCTAAGAGGCACCATCACAGAGCCGATAGACCGGAAGAGGCTCAAGGCCGCGAGGGCCTTCGCCGCCGCGGCAGACGGGAAATACGGCGCCAAGGTGGAGGTGGACGAAGAGGGCCTGTACATAAAGATAACCCCGGGGGCGGGGACCACAGTGGACGGCGTCTTGAAGCTGAGGGAGATGGCCAGGGCTGTGGCCCTAGGCTTCCAGCCGGAACAGGCCCTGTCTCTAGAAAACGACGACTACGTGCTGGCGGTGGTGGACTTGAAGGAGTACACAGACAAGCCCAACCACCTCAGGCGCATCAAGGGGAGGATAATTGGGGAGGAGGGGAGGGCGAGGCGCACTATTGAACAACTCGCCGAGGTGAACATGGTGGTGGGAGACACCTACGTGGCCATTTTGGGCAGGCTAGAAGACGTGGAGATTGCGAAGAGGGCCGTGGAGATGTTGATAGAAGGCAAGAAGCACAGCACTGTGTATAGGTTTATACAAAGCGCGAAAAGCCGCTAGGAAGACGCCGCCTCCGCGACGGCCTCTCTCACCACCACCTGCTCCTCCTCCGGCGGGTACTTCAAGACCTTTATCTTCGCAACCTCCACCTTCCTCATGGGCGCCACCTTCTTACTGGCGAGGAACAAGTCGGCGGTCAGCGTGCCCTCCAGCACCTCTTTTAAAAACTGGCCGATGTCCATCTCCGCCGCCTTCTTGGCGAGCGCCTCAAATATCCTCTCCCTAATGGCAGACTTCTGACCCGTGCCGATCCTGTGGGTAGACACGGCCAAGACGGCCACTCTCAGAACCCACCCGTCCTTAGTCTGGACGTTCGTGACGGCGGCCACTTTGCTGGTCCCCTTCCTCACCAGCGACCTTAAGTAGTCGCGGGTCAGCTCAAGCCCCTTAAACCTCGTGCCCGCCCTAAGCCCGTCCACCTTGTTAATCTGAAACCTCAGCTTGATGGGGAGGTGAGAAATGTCCTTGGTGATGTCGTAGAGGGTCACCTCAAGAGTCCTCATAACCAACTTCTGAGGCTCCGACGCCGGGACCTCGGCCAAAAACACGCCGCCTAGGTAAGAGGGGGCGTAGACGCTGTACCACTTCTTCAACGCCCAGGGGTCTCTCTTGGAGATAGCCACCTTCTCCTGCTTGGCAACTGCCTTCTGCTTCTCAGCCATTGGCGCATGCAACACCGGCCAATATAAATTTTACCCCCGCCCACTCCGGCTCACTTAATTTAAAAAAACTAATTTTCAAAGACGTGGACGAGGTAGATAGAAAAATTGTGTTGATGCTTCAACAAGACGGCAAAGCCACGTTGCAAGAACTAGGCGAGAAGCTGGGCAAGCCCAAGACCACAATCGCCGCCAGGATTAAAAAACTGGAGGAGGAGGGGGTGATCCTCGGCTACAAGGCGGTGGTAAACCCATTCCAGCTGGGGTACAAGCTGCTGGCCTTCGTACTCGTAAGCGTCCGCAGAGGGGCCCCCACGTCTCAGTCAAAGCCTCTGCAACACGTCGTGGCTGAGAAGGTGTTAGAGGAGTGTAGCGGGGAGAGGGGCCTTCCCTTTGTAGAAGAGGCGTACATCATCACGGGGCCCTACGACCTGTTGTTCAAAGTATGGTCTAGGGACGTGAAGCAGCTGTCCACATTCCTAGTGACGTACCTAGCCTCAAACCCCGACATACAGCGCACAGAGACGTTGATAGTCCTAGAGATAGTAGACGACTGGCGGAGAAGAGTAATGCCCCCCGCGTCGCCGGCTTAAAATCAAATATTTAAAGGGGGTGTAACATAGGGCCGTGAGCAGGAGACGGAAGATGTACTACTACGAGGAGACCCCAATAGGCCCCATCTCCAGAACCCCCGCCGAGGTAAAGGTCTACAAATACGTCGACTGCTCAGTGGTGGAGAAAACCCCCACCACTCTGACAGCCATGTGCAAGCCCAACACCTTGATAAAAGTTTACAAAAGCGAGGGCGAAGGCGCCGAGTACGTGGTAGAGTTCACAGACACAGACACGGGGCTAAGCGAGAAGCACAAAGTAGACTTGTCCACAGCCGTGGTGATTAGACGCTACATAGAGTCCAGAAGCCGTTAAGAGAGGGGCAAAGTTTTAAAAGAGTTGTAAAAAATGATAATATGGAAGCTGTAGTGTTTCTAAATATAGACATCGGCTCCGAGGACAGAGTCATGCAACAGCTGGCCGAGATACCGGAGGTAAAGGCGGTGTACTTCGTCTACGGGCCCTACGACCTCGTCGTCAAGATCGAGGCCCCAGATATAGAAAGGCTCAGGGCCGTGGTAAGAGACAAGGTGAGGAAAATTGAAGGCATAAGATCTACCACCACTCTTATAGTGGCGAAATCACACACAAAAGCCGGGCCCCCCCACGCCTAGTGTGCAGATTTTACATATCTAAAGGCCCTATTGATTTGTCAAAAGCCTTGAAGCTAGCCGCGAAGTACGACCCCTACAAGCCCTCCGGCGACAAGCAACACGGCGACGGCTGGGGCTTCGTCGCCGCCTCCCCCCACGGCTACATTCTGTACAAGTCGGGGAGGCCCGCCTGGGAGGACCCCACGCCGGTGCCCATGCGAGAGGCCGTCCTCGCCCACGCCAGGGCCGCCTCGCCGGGGGAGCCCAGAGGTCCGCAACACGCCCACCCCTACGCCGTGGAGACGCCGGACGGCCGCGTCATATTCGTCGCCCACAACGGCTCCGTGGACAAGGTCGCCATGAGCCAAGACATGGGGGCAAACCCCACGGCTTATACAGACAGCTACGTGCTGGCCAAGTTCCTCGCCAAGAGGTGGCACAACCCGCAGAGGGCCTTCGAGGAGGCGCTTCCCTACGTAAAAACTGCCCTCAACGTGGCCGTTCTGGAGTTCCCCACGCTAGACGCCTACGTCTACACGTACTACAAGGGAGACCGCCGGTACTACGCCCTGTACATGGTAAAAACCGCCGGCGCCGCCGCCGTGGTCTCCTCCACTCTCACCAGGTATGTCCCCGGCGTCGAGTTGGAAAACGGCGTTTTTCTAAAGCTCTGAGACGGAGAAGCCCTGGCTGTAGAGGAGGTCCACCACGTAGTCAAACAGCTTCGAGGCCCTGTCGGGAGGCGCCACGTAGGCCTCGCCGCCCCTCACGAAGATGACCCCACGCCTACGCCTCTCCAGCCTCGGGGGAGGGCCCCCCTCCACCACCACTACCAAGTTGGGGATGCGCCAAAGCCTCTTCGAGTAGGAAAGCCACGGGCAGAGCGCCACCACTCCGCTCTTCTCGGCGGTGCCGTCGACGGAGAGGTACTGAAGCCCGCACCTCCTCTCCTGGCTAAACTCGTACTCCCCGTGGAGAGCCAAGGCCTTGGCCAAGGCGTCTGCCCTCCTCCTCTTCCACTCCAGCAACGCTCCCAGCACCTCCTCGGCGGAGAAGACCGGGTTCACCACGAGGCCCACCTCCTCCACGTAGCTGGCAACCCTGCCCAGCCGTAGCGACTTGGGCACCTCGCCGTAGAACTCGGCGTGTAGCCCGGGGTCAAACTCCCCCGTCAACGCGCCTTCTAGAAAAGCCATAGAGCCCCCGTCGTGGACAAAGCCGCGTAGCTCTTCCCACAGGTCCACGCCCGGCGCCTCGGCCCGCTGGCTGAGCCTAATCAAAAGCTTGGCGAGGTATGGAGGGGACGCCACCACGTCGTCTGAGAAGTGCATAACCAGCCCCCACCTCAGCAGGCTCTCCAACGCGCCTCCGGCCCCCAGGAGGTCCAAGGCGACGCCCAGCTCGCCCTCCACCGAGAGGCTCCTCCCATACGCCGCGTACAAGGCGGCGGCGCGCACGTCGTCTATGCGCCCCTCAACAAGCCCCACCAAGAGGTCCGCCGCCTCCTCCGCCGCCCTCACGTCTTCCTCAGAGGCGTCTGAAGAGGCTTCCCAGTAGGAGGACCACCCGTCGCCGTACCTAAGCCGGAAATCTCGGACAATCACGTCGACACTGCCGCTAAACACAGCCCTCTGGTACCGAGCCTCCAACAAGACGGGATCCACGTAAACTATTCCGCCGGTATTTAAACTTGGAAAACTGCAGTGCGGCAAACGCTTTTATACCCCCGCATGTGTGGAGGAGGTGCGGGGGTTCAAGGCCCTTACTCCCATCGCCGAGGCGCAGAGGGCTGTGCTGTCAGCCCTGACCCACGTCCCCAATGCCGTGGAGGTGCCGCTGCCGCAGGCCGTGGGGAAGTACGCGGCGGCCGACGTCGTAGCGCCCTTCGACGTGCCTCCCTTCGACAGAGCCGCCTTCGACGGATACGCCGTCAGGTCTGAGGACACCCTAGGCGCCTCTAGGACTAACCCCCTCATGCTTAGGCTAGTGGGGAGGGCCGTGCCGGGGTCGCCGTACGAAAAGACGCTGGGCCCCGGCGAGGCGGTGGAGGTGGCCACAGGCGCGCCTCTGCCCCCGGGGGCAGACGCCGTGGTGCCCTACGAGGAGGCCGTGGCGAGGGGGGACTACGTGGAGGTGTACAAGCCCGTGCCTAAGTACTACTACGTGTCTAGGAGAGGCGAGGACGTCTCCGCCGGAGAGGTGGTGGTGAGGCGGGGCAGGAGGATAAAGCCCTGGGACGTGGGGGTCTTGGCCTCGCTGGGGGTGAAGACCGTGGCCGTGTACAAAGTCGACGCCGCGGTGATCGCCACGGGGAGCGAGCTGGTGGAGCTGGAGGACGCGCCACCTCCGCCGGGCAAGATCATAAACAGCACTAGGTTCGTCCTAGAGGCGTTGTTGAGAGAGGCGGGGGCGGAGCCCCACTACCTCGGCGTCGTCCCCGACGACGAGGAGGCCATATACAAAAAGGTGGCCGACGCCCTGGCTCGGTACGACCTGGTGATCACCACGGGGGGAGTCTCGGTGGGGCAGCCGGACTACGTGGTGTCGGCCGTTAGGAGGCTGGGCCCCGAGGTGTTAGTACACGGCATAGCGGCTAGGCCCGGCAGGCCCAACAGCGCCGCCGTTGTGAAGGGGAAGCTCGTGGCCATGCTGTCGGGGTTCCCGGTGGCCTCTGTGGTGGGCTACGAGGTTTTTGTAAAGCCCGCCATTTTAAAAATGGTGGGCGGGGCCGAGGAGCCCCTGCCCAGGGTGAGGGCCGTGCTGACTAGGAGAGTCACGACGCCGATAAACGTGAGGAGCTTCGTCCGGGTGAGGCTGTGTAGAAAAGGCGACAAGACCTACGCCGAGCCTCTCGCCGTCACCGGCAGCGGCATACTGTCCACGCTGACCAGGGGAAACGGCCTCCTCGTCATTCCAGAAAACAGAGAGGGCTACGACGAGGGGGACGAGGTGGAGGTCACGGCGCTTGGCCCGGTGGAGGACTGCCAGCCCAC
This sequence comes from Pyrobaculum sp., assembly GCA_038879095.1. Taxonomy (GTDB): domain Archaea; phylum Thermoproteota; class Thermoprotei; order Thermoproteales; family Thermoproteaceae; genus Pyrobaculum. The sequence continues at coordinate 73,543 of JAVZUI010000005.1, forward strand.
TTAACTCTCAGCGTGTACTCGTACTTCCGGTACCCCCGAGGCAGGTCGCTTACCGCCTCCTCGGCGATTTTCCACACCCTGTCCAGCGCCCCCCTCCTAACCACCAAGTCGTACTGCTCCCAGCCTACTGGGATGAACTCGAGGCCGTACAGCTCCGCGGCGTACCTAACGCCGAGGCCCACGTCCGCCCTCCCCTGCGCCACCGCGGCGGCCACGGCAGTGTGGGTCCTCACCTCGTAGGTGTACCCCCTGATAGACTTCGCCAACTGCTCCATGGGGACCCCCCTCCTCTCGGCGATTTGAGAAAGGAGGTGGTCAAGCAACGCCCTAGTCCCGGTGCCCCTAGGCCTGTTTACAACCACCACGTCTCCTCTCAACAAGTCCTCCACCCCCCTGACCCCCTTCGGGTTGCCGGGCCTCACCATCAGGCCCTGCTCCCTCTCGTACAGCCCAACTACCACCACGTCGGAGAGGCCCAGCTTTTTCACAAACGGCACGTTGTACTCCCCGCTCTCCGCGTCGTACATGTGGGAGCCCGCGAAGTCCGCCTCCCCCCTCTTCAAAGACATGAGACCCCCCATTGACCCCACGTATACAGTCTTCACGCCGTGTCTGGCGAGCACTAGGTCGAGGCGGGGGTCGTGGCTCCCCACGAAGTAGAGCTCGGCAGGCTTGTACTTCTCAAAGAGGTTCACCTCCACCTCCTCCCCCTCTTCTAAAAACTCTACGTTCTCCGGCACCACGAAGTACCCGTCAGCCCTGGCCAACACAGAGATGGCGCCGGACTCTGCGTACAGGGGGTACGCCACGTAGCCGCTCGGCCTGGCGATCAACACAGCCGGGTAGAGGGCCCTCCTCCCCTTGGCCCCCTCCACGGAGAAGGCAAGCCTGGCCCTGTACTTAGCAGGCGGCTCCGGCTCGCGGCACTGGAGCCTGAGGAGAAACGGCCTAACCACCGTGTGGAATATCATAAGGGCAGAGGAGGGGTAGCCGGGGAGGCCCACCACGATCTTCCCGCCCACGACGGCGGCCAGGGTGGGCTTGCCGGGCCTCACCATCACGCCGTGGAACAAGACCTCCCCCAGCTCGCCCAGCACTCTGTAAGTCAAGTCCGCAACCCCCGCGGAGGTGCCGCCGCTGATCAACACAACGTCGGCGGCCCCCAGGGCCTTTACAATCGCCTCTCTGTACTCCGCCGGTTCGTCTCTCACAATCCCCAACACCACCGGCACGCCCCCAGCCTCCTTAACTGCGGCGGCGAGGGAGTAGGTATTCACGTCGTAGAGCTTGCCGAGGCCAAGCGGCTCGCCGGGCGGCGCCAGCTCGTCCCCCGTGGAGATAACGGCCACCCTAGGCCTCCTCACCACCTTCACCCTCCTCACGCCGACGGCGGCCAGTACGCCGACCTCCCGCGGGGTGACCCTGGTACACCTCCTAAGCACCACCTCCCCCGCCGAGACGTCCGCCCCTGCGTTCATCACGTTTTCGCCGGGGGCCGCCGCGCGGAAGACCTTAACGACGCCGTCCCTCTCCTGGGTGTACTCCACCATCACCACGGCGTTGGCGCCGCGGGGCACGGGGGCGCCGGTGGCCACCTCGTACGCCTCCCCCGGCCCCACCTCGCCGCTGGGCCAGCCCCCCGCCTCCACCCGGCCGACGAGGCGGAGAGACACGGGGGTCAGCTCAGAGGCTCCGAAGGTAGACTCGGCCACAACGGCGTAGCCGTCCACAGTGGAGCGGTCAAAGGGCGGGACGTCCACAGAGGCCACCACGTCCTCCGCCAGAACTCTGTCGTACGCCTCCAGCAGATCCACCTCCTCAGCGCCGAGGGGAGTGGCAAATTTCAACAAGACCTCCACCGCCTGGTCGAGGGTGACCAAGTCGTGGAAAATAACCCGCTTCTCCACGCCCCAGGAAAAACCTACTTTATTAAGTTGCTAAGCTCCCTCTCCAAGAGGGCCGCCAGCGACTCCTCCACGTACTTCCTCACCTTCTCCTCCACCTCGGGCGGTATCTTCTCCAACGCAACCCCCTTGCAGTCTACGTAAGACAGCTTGACGGCCACTTGGAAGCCCCCCTCCCTAAACTTAGCCTTGACAAAGCCGAAGAGCCAGTCGTCGCCCACCCTCACCGAGAACCTCTGCACAGACCTCCTAAGCGAGCCGAGGCGCCCAAGCGCCTTCTTCCTGGCCACCTTCTCAGCGGTCTCCGCGTCGACGCAAGCCATGACAAGACATAAAACCCCAGGTATATATTGATTTGTGAAGAAAGTCCCCGTATCTGAGCGGTGAAGAGTTCACGTACCGGCTGAAAGCGGAAAAAGTTTTTAAGCGGGTGCATAAAGCGCCTACATGTTCATGCCGTTCATGGACCCGGTGGCGTTCGGCCTATACATCCTAGGCTACTTGGTGATGTTTGTAATAGCCGCCACGGTGGCCCCCGCAGTTGCGCGGAGCGTCTCCGGCAAATTCACGCTGTACGGCGCCATGGCCCTAACCGGCGTCTTGATAGTGCTCACCACCGCCCTTGTGATATACGCCATCGCCATGGCCGCCGGCGCCGCCTTCTTCAACAACTTGGGCTTCTTCCTCGGCTTGATATTCTTCGTAGTGTTGATGAACCTCCTCACCTACATAGCGTCGCCTTACATCATCAACGCGTCCTACGGCGCCAGGCCCGACCCCAGGCTACAGCAGATAGTAGACGAAGTAGCCGCAAGGCTCGGCGCGCCGTTTAAACTCAAGGCCGTTGTAGTGGACGGGCCCCCCAACGCCTTCGCCTACGGCAACTTCCTAACTGGGAAGTACGTGGCGGTGACCAGCGGCATGCTGTCTCTGGCAGACCGCAGAGAGCTAGAGGCCGTGATCGGACACGAAATAGGCCACCACCTACACCGCGACAACGCCGTAATGCTGCTATTCGGCGTACTGCCCTCCATTGTGTACTACCTCGGCGTGTCGGCGGTGCAGCTCGGCCTCAGCGGAGGCAACAACAGAGGCGGGAGCCTCCCCCTAGTCGCCGTCGGCATCGCCGCGGTCATAGTCTCCTTCTTAATACAGCTGTTAGTACTCGCCTTCAGCCGCCTAAGGGAGTACTACGCAGACACCGAAGGCGCAAAGGCCGCGGGCAAGGAGGCCATGCAGTTCGCCCTAGCCAAGATACACAAGTACTACTACGCCGTCCCCGAGGCAAAGGAGGCCGTCGCCACCGACAAGTTCAAAGCCCTCTTCATCTACGCCCTCGTTAACGCCGTCGCCAACCCCTTCGTCACAGTCACCAGAAGCGACGTAGAGCAGATAAAGAAGTCCAGCTACTCCGCGTTCCAAGAGCTGTTCGCCACCCACCCACCCATCCCCAAGAGACTACAATTCCTCGACCAGCTACCCTACTAAAACCACCTTTTTCAACACCTCCCTCCTGTCCACCCTCACCCCCCTAAACCTCGACTCCAGGAGAA
>JAVZUI010000006.1:0-51915 GCA_038879095.1 Pyrobaculum sp.
TTTGTTAAGCACCTCCCTAACCCTCTCACCATGGCTCCTCAGCTCCTGAAGCGGGCCCTTGTCGTTAATCCACGCGTGCCAGGTAGCCACCAGCAGAACCACGTCGAACCCGGCCTCTTTCAAGTCTCTAAGCTTGTAAGCCCAGACGAGCCACCCCACGTGGATGGGCCAAAGCGGCTCGAAGCCTAAGTACGCAAGCCCTCCCCTAAGCGAGAGGAACTCCTCCCTAGTCACAACCTCCTCCACCCCCCTCAACAGCTCCATGACGCAACTACTAACACAGTTTATAAATTTCTCCCACTCATACGTGGAGCCCCCATGCCGGAGGAAGTTAGAAAAGTGGTTGACGTCTTGACCGGCTTGGGCTTTAAGGTCATACTTATAGGTGCCCGCGCCTTGCGTCTCTACGGCGTGCTCAGAGAAACGAGGGACTGGGACTTCACAGTCGACGTCCCGTATACGCCTGAGGTGAGGGATAGGATTACTTCTGCTCTTAGGGCCTTGGGTTGCGCTGTGCAGTGGAGGAAGTGGGGGTTTTACGTTGCGAAGGCGCCCACGTTGACGTGAACTATGCACCGCTTACCCTTGACGACGCTTTTTTAAAAAGATGCCGCCGTGTGGGAGACGTACTGCTCCCCTCGGCAGAGGACTTAATAATTTTAAAAGTTATGAGCGGCGAGAGAAAAGACGTCGAGGACATCAAAGAAATTCTTAGAAGAGTGGACTTAGATTACTTACTAAAGAGGGCTTCGGAGGCTGGTGTCGAGAAAGAATTGAAAAACTTCTAAAAAGAGTCGGCCGTTGGCTAGCTTCAACTGCAAGTCCGGGTGTTTAGTAGTTGACAGCGTTCGTCTGCTGCACGCAGTTGTAGATGTTTTAAGCGCCCTGCGCTGTTCGTTTACTGGGTGGACTGCGCTCGGAATCCGCTTGGGTTCTACGCTTCTCCTCCCATACCATCCGCGGTTTTTAGAAGTGTCCCTCTCTAGAAGAGGCGGCCGCCGCGTTTTCTCGACTCGGCGCGAGGACGTGGCTAGGTAGGGGACGTATAACAGTGGGGTGGGCCTGCGCCCCTTTTAAAACCGCTCTGGGCGTCTTGAAGATTTACGAGGCGTCTCCCAGGTCCTCAGCCGAGAGGTGCGGCTTAGGCGTGGCGGAGGTAAAAGACGCCGTACTGCACATAAAGACGCGGGGCGGCCACAAGAGGGACCTTAACTTGCCTTATTTCAAAAGGGTGCTAAGTATATAACTTAGGCCTCGTTGTGAGCTGTGGAGTCTGCGTTAAAGCTACTGAGGGCATACGCCGAGGAGAGGGGGAGGGATTTTGAGGCGCTGTTGCTAGAGCTGGTGACACAGCTGTTGGACCCGCCGGCGCGTGTGGAGGCTTATCTTGAGGCTTCTGAGGAGTTCTGGCGCGAAGGGCTACAACTTATAGAAAAAGGCGACGTACGTCAAGGCGGAGAGAAAATTTGGAACGCCGTGGTTCAGATGGTTAAGGCCTACGCCGAGTCTCACGGCCTTCCTCACGACAGCCGTAGGCCGACCTGGGCGGCTGTGAGGCGGCTGTCGAGAGAGGAGCCGCGGTCAGTGCTACTGTTTGCGGCGGTGGAGCAACTACACGTAAACTTCTACGAGGGCCACCTCGAGCGTGAGGACGTGGAGAAGCTGGTGGAGGCCGCCGCCGAGCTTAGGGAGCTGGTTCGTAGGAGGGTAAAGACGCCTAGGCCTGGGGCGTAATAGTTATATACTGGGTGTTTTGTGTGTGGCATGTCTTCTGAGGGGTACGCGCTGTCGGGGTGGAGCGAGGGGTTTCTACGCTAGATTCCTTGGTCTGTAAGGCGAGGCGTTATGTACTGCTCATGGCCGCCTACGACCCTGGGATTCACCTCGGCTCTTCTATCTCTGTGTTGGAGATACTTACGGCTCTGTACGGCACAGGCCGCGTGAAGATGAACCTCGCCAACGGGGTTGGGGACAGGAACTACTTCGTCTTGTCTAAGGGGCACGCGGTCCACGCGGTCTACGCCTTGGCCGCGGCGATGGGGTACCTCACAATTGACGAGTTGAGAGAGACCGGCAGCCTGGGGAGCCGCCTTCAGAACCACCCCGAGGTGGATACTCCGTTTGTGGACGTCCCTAACTCGGGCTCGCTTGGGCAGGGGATTAGCCTCGCCGTGGGCATCGCCTTGGGGCTTAGGCTGAGGGGGCGCCCTGGGAGGGTCTACCTCGTGGTTGGAGACGGCGAGCTGGACGAGGGGCAGAGCTGGGAGTCCTTCGCCGTGGCCGCCCACTATGGGTTGAACAACTTGGTGACTATTGTGGATTACAACGACGTGCAGTTGGACGGCCACAGCGCAGAGGTGCTCCGGAAGGGGGACCTCGCCGGGAGGTTTAAGTCCCTTGGGTTTGAGGTTTTTGAGGTGAACGGCCACGACGTGGCCGAGGTGGCGTCCGCCTTGGAGAAGGCTGAGAGGAGCCAGAGGCCGGCGGTGATTATTGCGAAGACGGTGAGGGGGAGGGGGGTTCCGCCTATTGAAGACACGGCGAGGCAACGCCTCTCGCGCGACGACGCGTTGAAGTACGCGTCCAACACATGTTAGATATCCAAAGCCTCACGCCTAGAGACGCCCTGGGGCGGGCTCTGGCGGACTTAGGCGACTTGCGCGACGACGTGGTTGTGTTAGTGGCCGACACGGGGGAGACCACCAGGGCGAGGTACTTCGCCGAGAGGCACCCGCAGAGGTTTTTCAACGTGGGCATAGCTGAGCAGTCGATGGTGGGGATAGCCGCCGGCCTGGCCCTGGCGGGCTTTATGCCCTACGCCCTTACCTTCGCCGCGTTTTTAACCAGGGCGTGGGAGCAGGCCAGAAACTCCGTGGACAGGATGGCCCTACCGGTGAGGCTTGTGGGCACCCACGCCGGCTTCGCAGACGCCTACGACGGGCCGTCGCACCAAGCCTTAGAGGACCTGGCGCTGTTTAGAGTGCTCCCCAACTTCACCGTGATGGCGCCGGCGGATTCTTGCGAGACGTATAGGGCTGTGACGGCCTCCGCGCTGGTGAAGGGGCCGGTGTACATAAGAGTTGGCAGAGACTTCCACATACCCACCACCTGCGAGCTGTACGACAAGTTTGAGGTGGGGAGGGCCTACGTAGTCGCGGAGGGGGCCGACGTGTCTATTTTCACCACCGGCGTGGTCTTGCCGTTTGCCGTAGAGGCGGCGCAGATTTTAAGAGACAGGGGAATATCCGCCTCAGTTGTCCACTTCCCCACTGTTAAGCCTCTCGACATCCAGACTGTGGAGAAGTACGCCCAGAAGACCGGCGCCGTGCTTACTGTGGAGGAGCACATGGTGCACGGCGGCTTCGGCTCGGCGGTGGCCGAGTACCTCGTCCAGACCTACCCGGTGAAGATGGCCATCATGGGCCTCAAGGGCTATGGGAGGACTGCTAAGAGCCCCGTGGAGCTTTACCAGTTCTTCGGCCTCACGCCTGAGAACATCGCCGCCAGGGCGGAGGAGTTGGTTAGGCTGAGATGAAGAGGTTTGCTTACAGACACAGCAGGGGGTTTACGGAGGTGTACGTGGGGGCCCAAATACGCTTAGAGGACTACGTGGAGCGGCCTGTGGTGTTAATAGAAGAGGGGCTGAGGAGCCCGCTTCCCAACGCGCCTACTCTGGCGCTGAGAGGCGGGGAGGAGGTGAAGAGCCTCGACAAGCTGGGCGTGGTGTACAAGTTCTTGATGGAGGCCGGCGCCGACAGGTCCGCCACGCTTGTGGCAGTGGGCGGGGGGGCTTTGCTGGACTTGGCCACATTCGCCGCGGGGACGTACATGAGGGGCATCGGCTTGGCCATGGTCCCCACCACGTTGTTGGCGATGGTGGACGCCGCGCTGGGGGGCAAGGGGGCCGTGGACTGGGGGGAGGTTAAAAACCTGGTGGGGGTTTTCTACCAGCCTAGGTACATCTTCTGCGACTTGTCGTGGCTTTCTACGCTTCCGCAGAGGCCCTACGTGTCAGGCTTCGCAGAAATTGTAAAATACGGAGTTTCTCTAGACGAGGGCTTTCTGGCGTGGCTTGTGGAAAGGGCTGACGACCTCCTCCAGAGGCGGCCTGAGGCGTTGGAGGAGGCGGTGTACCGCTCTCTTAGGCTGAAGGCCTCGGTGGTGGAGTTAGACGAGTTTGAAGAACGCGGCATACGCCAAGTCCTCAACGTAGGCCACACGGTGGGGCACGCGGTGGAGCGCGTCGCCGGGCTACTCCACGGGGAGGCGGTGGCGGCGGGGATTGTGGCTGAGCTACGCCTCTCTAAGGAGCTGGGGTACTTAAAAGACGGCGTGGTGGAGGAGGTGGCAGGTCTTTTAAAGCGGTTGGGGCTTCCTGTTAAAATACCGCTGGGGGAGGAGCAGTTGAAGAGGGCGACGGCGTTGGTCAAATACGACAAAAAGCGCAGGGGAGACCACATCTTAATGCCTCTGGTGGTGAGGCCGGGGAGGTGGGTATTGGAAAAAGTGCCTGTCGAGGCGGCCGCCAAGGCGGTTGAATACGTGGCTGAGTGATGTACTGCGTAAAGCCCGGCGTATTCTCCGGCAGGTTTAAGGCGCCTCCGTCGAAGCCCATGTCTCAGCGCTACCTACTCGCCGCGGCCTTGGCGGAGGGGGCGACGACTATCAGGGGGGTGGAGTGGAGCGACGACTTTACCGCCATGTACAGAGCAGTACAGCCCCTAGCCCGCCTCGTTGTGAGAGGCGACGAGGTTGCGGCAGAGAGGCGGGAGCCCGACTACGCCAGGGCTTTTAACGTGATGGAAAGCGGCTTCACGCTGAGGACCGCCGTGGCTGTATACGCCGGGGTGCCTGGCCACACGGCCGTTTACTACACAGGGACGCTTAGGGGGAGGCCTGTGGAGGACCTCCTCGAAGTTTTGAAAAAACTGGCGCGGGTTGAGCACGGCCCCGGCGTTGTGTTGATAGAGGGCAGGAGAATCGACGGTTTTGAAGTAGAGGTGAGGGCCGACGTGTCTTCTCAGTACATCTCAGGCTTGATGTACCTAGCCTCTATGTCTAGGGGTGCTGTGAGGCCTCTCGGGGCTAGGAAGTCTTGGCATTTCGTCGAGGCGACGGCAGAGGTGCTTGGCAGATTCGGCGCGAGGATCCGCCTCGGCGAGGTGGTGGAGGTGGAGGGGCCGCTTAAAAGCCCCGGCGTGTTGCAAGTCCCGGGGGACTACAGCCTAGCCGCTTTCCTTGCGGTAGCCGCGCTGGCCACGGGGGGCTCTGTGGAAATCTGGGGTCCGGCTAGCGCCGTGGACAGAGAGGTGTTGGAGATCTTTGAGAAGATGGGCGCCCGCGTGCAGTATTTTGAAAACGGGGCTAGGATAGGCGGCGCGTTGTCCCGGGGAGTAGACGTCGATTTAGGCAACAACCCAGACTTGGCCATGCCTGTGGCGTTGGCGGCGGCATTTGTAGAAGACGTCACTACTATAAGAGGCGTGGAGCACCTCGCCTACAAGGAAAGCAATAGGATAGCCGCCGTTTTAGACGTCTTAAAGAGGCTGGGCGCCTACGCCGAGTATTCCAACGGCGCCATCGTCGTGAGGGGGCCGCCGGCGAATAGAGACGTGAAGTTCGTCTCGCACAACGACCACAGAATTGTGTTGATGGCGCTTGCGGCGTCTAGGGCGGTGGGAGGATGCGTCGACGACATCTCGCCTGTGGCGAAGTCTTGGCCCGCCGCGCCTCTTTACTTTAAACAATTTTAAACCCCTACTTAGCGCCGTGTGTGAGAGTGGTGGTGACTGGCGGGGCCGGCTTTTTGGGTAGTCATCTTGTGGATAGGCTGGTGGAGGAGGGCCACGACGTTGTGGTGGTGGACAACCTCTCTAGCGGAAGGAGAGAGTTTGTCAACGAGCGGGCTGAATTCCACCTGAGGGATTTAAAAGAGGCAGACTGGGGCGTCGGGGTCGAGGGAGACGTGGTGTTTCACTTCGCCGCAAACCCCGAGGTCAGGCTCTCCTCCACAGAGCCTGTGGTTCATTTCAACGAAAACGTTTTGGCAACTTTCAACGTCTTGGAGTGGGCGAGGCGCGTGGGCGTGAGGACTGTGGTGTTTGCGTCGTCTTCTACTGTCTACGGCGACGCCGAGGTGATGCCCACGCCGGAGGAGGAGCCGTACAAGCCCATATCGGTGTACGGAGCGGCGAAGGCGGCGGGGGAGGTCATGTGCGGGACTTACGCAAGGCTGTACGGCGTGAGGTGCCTCGCAGTTAGATACGCCAACATCGTCGGGCCGAGACTGAGACACGGCGTGATATACGACTTCATTATGAAGCTCAAGCACAACCCCCACGTGTTAGAAGTGCTGGGCGACGGGACGCAGAGGAAGAGCTACCTATACGTAAAAGACGCAGTAGAGGCCACTCTCCTGGCGTGGAGGAAGTTTGAAGAGTTGCAGACGCCGTTTCTCGCGCTCAACGTGGGGAACCAAGACGCCGTGAGGGTGCTGGACATTGCCAACATCGTGGCAGAGGTGTTGGGCCTAAAGCCGGAGATTAGGCTTGTACAAACCACGCCGGACGGCAGAGGGTGGCCAGGCGACGTTAAGTACATGACTCTGTCAATTGCCAAGTTGACAAAGCTAACGGGGTGGCGCCCCTCTATGACGAGCCAAGAGGCCGTTAGAAAAACCGCCGAAGACTTGGCAAAAGAGCTATGGTAGACACCGTTGTAATAGCCGCGATGTTCGCCGCAGTTGTGGCATACACATGGGCGAGGAGGAGGAAGGCTAGATGCTGACGACGCGCCTCCCCACGTGTTGCGACTTTGCGGTCTCTTCTATTAGGCGCGGCAGTTCGGAGAAGTGGTGAGTTGTATACACAGGCTTGACGGACCCCGCCGCGAGGAGCTGAAGCGCCTCCTCTAAGTCCCTCCTCCCGCCTTGTAGAACAGGCATTATGTCGACCTCCTTTAATATTAAAAGCCCCAGGGGGAGCTGGTATGGCCGTGGGTCGACGTTGCCTATTAGGGCGACTTTCCCGCCCCAGTTTAGAGACCTCACTGTCTGCTCCAGGGTGGGGCCGCCGACGTTTTCAATAGCCGCGTCTGCCCCGCCGAGCTTCTTAACCTCCTCTGAGAAGGTCTGCGAAGTGACCACGTAGTCTGCAAATTTAGCCACGTACTCGGCCTTGGAGGAGCTCGTGACGGCGATTACCCTGGCCCCCCTAGCCTTCGCCACCTGCACTGCGTGTATCCCCACGCCCCCGCCGGCGCCCGTCACTAAGACTTGCGAGCCGGCGGCGACGCCTATTTTCTTCACAGCCCTCACAATAGTAGACAAGACACACGCCGCGAAAGAGGCCGCTTCGAAAGACACGCCGGGGGGGATCTTGACTAAGGACTTCGCGTCTACAGACACGTACTCTGCAAAAACGCCGGGGAGGTCCTCGCCGAGCACCTTCCTGCTCCTACACATGTACTCACGCCCAGACTTACAATACTCACACTCGCCGCAGAACTCGTACATCATCCCGGCGACGGGGTCCCCCGGCTTAAAGGCATCGACGCCGTCCCCCACCTCCTCCACCACGCCGGCGAACTCGTGCCCAGGAACCGCGGGCAACTTCACGCGTTGAAACCCCTGCCAAGCCAAGAAATCGCGGTAGCAGACCCCTGCCGCCTTTACCCTCACCACCGCCCGCCCAGGAGAGGCCCTTGGCCTTTCCACTTCTTCTAAGACAAGAGGCTCTCGAAAAGCCTTTAACACATACGCCTTCATTATACATAAAGAAGAAGGTAGTAAAATATTTTTAGCCACACCCCCATACAAGTGTGATCGCCAAGGTGGACAAGCTGGGTAGACTACTGCTCCCGAAGAAGATCCGCCGACGCCTACCCAGGGAGTTTTACGTGGTGGAACTCCAAGACGGGATCTTGTTAATACCTAAGCCTGACGACCCCGTGAGACTGTTAACAGAAGAAGGGAAGAAAATTAGCAAGTCCGTAGAAGAGTTGAAAAAAGAGATAGAAGAAGAGGCTGAGAAAGAGGTAGATGATTTACGCTGACACAGATTTTTTCCTTGCCTTATTAAAAGAAGGGGATAGACTACATAACAAGGCTTTAGAAATATTAGAAAAATATAAAGGACGTATTACTACTTCTATAATTACTTTTGTTGAATTAGGGCTAGTTTCAAAAAAGTATAACCTAGATGTATTAAAAGTTTTCCAAGCTGTAATGGCAATTTGTAATATTGACGACGCGAGATTGCTTAAGGCAGCTCTGTATATTAAAGAGGGGGTAGGGGTGTTTGACGCATTTCACGCCGCCTTTGCTGGAGAGGAGATTATAAGCTCTGACCACGTGTATGATAGGCTTGGGCTCAGGAGGGTTTGGTAGCTATTCTGCCTCCACCGCCCTTACGCCGATGCCTAGCAGTCTCCTTACTACTCTGTCTATTAGCCTTATGTAGGCCCCTCTTTGGCCGATAAAGGCGCCGAATTCGCTTTTCCTCACCTGTACCTGGAGCTCGGGGCCTGCGAAGTCTGCGTCGACTATGTGTTTCGAAATCCAGCCCACGGGGTGGAGGGACCTTACCCACTGTTTGAAGTCAAGCGACATTTCGAGTAGCCTCAGCCTTGCCCCCACTTCGTTTTCGATTGTCTTTATTCTCTCCCCGCCTTTGCCGACTACTCTGCCCAGCTGGCCCTCTTTTACAATTATCAAGGCGTCTGGGACGTTTTCGCTCTTGATGCCCAGGGAGTCTTTGTCTGCTCTGAACTCCACCGCGGTTATAATGTCGGCGTCTGGGGCGAAGATCCTCGCCGTCTCGTATATGTACCGCTCGGCCTCGGACAGCTGCCTCTTCCGCATCCTCAGCTCAAGGGCTAGCTTAATTCCGCGCCTGGCCCCAGGCCTTACGATGTCCTTCACGCCTAGGTCAACCACCTCGGCCTTCTCCTCGCCCATCAAGGCCTCTCTCAGCAGAGTGGCGCCGTCCTTCTCCGCGTCCGCCGGCTTTTGGAATATGGGGTCGCCCGCGACGATTAGCCTACTGCCTCTTCCAAGCCTTATTAAAATCTCGGCGGCGCTCTCAGGCCTGACGTTTTGGGCGTCGTCGAGAAAAATCACGCTGTCGTCAAAAGTCCTCCCCCTCAGATACGACACGTCAGTCACCACCACCTTCTCCTCCTTCAACAACTTCTCGATGTAAGTCCTGTCGGCGTAGGGGCCTAGGATGTCTTCTAAATAAGCCGCGGCGATTTTGTAGTACATCTCGCCGAGCTTCTCCGGCGTCAGCACCTCGCCGGTCGCCACATCGACGATGGGCCTGGCGATGATAAACCTACGCGCCTTGCCGCTCTCCACCGCCCAAATGCCGTAGGCGATACTTATTAGAGACTTCCCCGTCCCGGTGGGGCCGAACAGCCCGACCAGCTCGTTGCCAGGCTCTTTTAACACGTTCACCGCCCTCTCCTGTCCCACGGTCATTGGTTTAATTTTGTCAAACATGTAGCCCGTGGAGGAGACAGGTTTTAAATATTAACCACTTCTAAGCCGTGGACAAACCCGCAGTCGCCGTAGCCGCGCTTGCAGTGAGAGACGGCAAAGTCCTTCTTATAAAACGGCGCTATCCCCCCAGCCGGGGGAAGTGGTCTCTGCCCGGCGGCCATGTGGAGCTGGGGGAGAGGCTCACAGACGCCGTGTTGAGAGAGCTGAAAGAAGAGACCGGGATGGACGGCGTCATCAAGAGGTTCTTAGCGCCGGTGGAGTACATAGAGACGGCAGAAGGCAAGGTGAGATACCACTTCGTCATATTGGTATACCTCGTGGAGTTGACCTCCGGCGGCCCCCCTCAGGCCTCTGACGACGCAGAAGACGCCGCGTTGGTGACCCTGGAAGAGGCGTTTAAGATGGACTTGACAAAAACTACCCGTGAGGTTTTGACGCTACTGTCTGAGCTTGACTATTCTTAAGTAGGCCTCCTCCACAGCCCTCGCCAGCGCCGTCCGCACCTCTCCCATCTCGACCAGCGCCTTTATGGTAGTGCCCCCCGGAGTGGCCACGTACTGGCTCATTTTTTCCAACGTGAACTTGTCGTCGAGCGACGGCAGAGAGGAGAAGAGGGAGAGCACCACCTCCCTCGCCAAGTCCCAGGGTATGCCGATGTTTACGCCGGCCATTACCAACGCCATGGCCAACTCGGCCACTATGGCGGGGCCCGAGCCCAGCAACACCGTAAGGGGGTCGATCAGCCTCTCCTCCACCCAGAAGGTCGGAGCTACGTAAGACAACACTTTATCCACATCCTCGTCTCGGGGCCCGGCCACTACTATAGAAGTCAGCCCGACGTTTGTCATCGCCCTGTAGGGCCTCGCCGACAGCCTTTTCAAAGCCTCCGTCGTGGCCCCGGCGACGAACGACACAAGAGGCTTTGACGTGTAGAAGTCGAGCTCTGGCAGATTTGCGGGCTTTACGGCGAGGATCAAGATATCGCTGTTCTCCACCACCACCTTGTTGTTTGTATAAACCTCCAGCCCCAGCGCGGAGAGCCTCTGCGCCGACCTCTCCGTCTTTACAGAGGCGATGACTCTTATGCTGTTGCCAGATAGGCGTATTGCTATCTGCGACCCAAGCTTACCTGCCCCTATGACCCCAACCGTGAGCTGGGGGACGCATGGGAATTGAGAGATCAGGTATTTAAATAAGTTTTGAAGTGGGGGTAATGTACTTTGCCGTGATTGGCTGGGGCATTAGGGGGAAGTCGGCGAGCCCTGCCATGCACAAGGCCTCCTTCCGCGCGCTGGGTATCGACGCTGAGTACTTCGCCTTCGACGTGCCGAGAGAGGAGCTTGGCTGTTTTGTCCAATTGGCGAGGTTTAACCTCAGGGGGTTTAACGTCACTATTCCGCATAAGGAGGAGGTGGTCAAGTACCTAGACGCCGTAGCCGCCGAGGCGCGGGCGGTGGGCGCGGTGAACACCGTGTTGGTGGATAGAAACCTGCTGGTGGGGTACAACACAGACGCCGGCGCTGTGTACAACCTCGCCGGAGGCGCGATGAGGGGGGCAGACGTCTTGGTCTTGGGGGCGGGCGGCGCCGCCAGGGCCGCCGTTTTTGCGGCTGTGAAGGCGGAGGCGAGGAGGATCTACGTGGCGAACCGCACTGCGGAGAGGGCGGAGGCCTTGGCTAGGGAGTTTTCTGAGAAGTTCGGCCGCGAGGTGGCGGCGGTCCCGTGGGGCGACGCCCCCCGCTCCGACGTTGTTATCAACGCCACTCCTGTACACGACGCGTTGTTGGCTAGTCTAAAGGACGTCTCTCTGTATGTAGACTTTGTGTACATCCCCACGCCCAGGACGAAGATGGTGGAGGAGGCGGCTAGGATGGGCGTAAAGGTGGTAGACGGCGTGGACCTGTTAGTAGAACAGGGGGCCCTCGCCGAGAGGATTTGGCTCGGCGTCGAGCCAGACAGAGGCGTCATGCGTAAAGCCGTGTTGCAGTTTCTAGGGCTATGAACGTCTTCGGCCGGGAGTTTAGGATTGTCACATTTGGCGAGAGTCACGGCAAGGCGGTTGGGGTCGTCGTCGACGGGGTGCCGGCCGGGCTTCCGCTGAGCGAAGAAGACGTAAGGCGGGAGTTGGAGAGGAGGATGTTTTGCCACATCCCCGTTTTGAACCCCAGGTGCGAGCCTGAGGAGTTTGAAATTTTGTCCGGGGTAAAGGACGGCTACACCCAGGGGACTCCTATCGCCATCGTGATCTGGAACCGCAGGGTGATTTCTAGCTACTACGACGAGCTTTGGCTTAAGCCTAGGCCGGGCCACGCCGACTTGGCGTACTACTTGAAGTATGGCAAGAACTACGACCACAGAGGAGGGGGGAGGGCCTCGGGACGCACGACGGCGGCAGTGGTGGCGGCCGGCGCCGTGGCTAAAAAGCTTTTGGCTCACCTAGGCGTAGAGGTGGCGGGGCACATAATAGAGCTGGGCGGGGTGGAGGTGGGGGCGCAGTACAGTTTTGAAGACGTTAAGAAGAGCTGGGAGAGGCCTCTGCCGGTGGTCGACGAGGCGGCCTTGGGGAAGATGCTGGAGCGGATTAGAGAGGCAGTTTTGAGAGGCGACAGCATTGGAGGCGGCGTCGAGGTGTACGCCGTGGGAGTCCCGCCGGGGCTGGGGGAGCCCCACTTCGGCAAGGTCAAGGCTGATTTAGCCAAGGCGGCTTTTTCAATCCCAGGCGTGGTGGCCTTTGAGTGGGGGGCCGGCAGGGCTCTCGCCAAGATGTACGGGAGCGAGGCCAACGACCCCATTGTTGTGGCAAACGGGAGGCCTGCCTTGGCCACAAACCGAGCCGGCGGCCTGCTAGGCGGGATCACCGTAGGCTCCCCGCTGTACTTCAAGGCTTGGTTTAAGCCCACCCCCTCTGTGAGGAGGCCGCAGCAGACAGTGGACTTGGGGAAGATGGAGCCCGCCACCGTGGAGTTTAAGGGAAGGTACGACGTCACCATAGTGCCGAAGGCCCTAGTGGCGTTGGAGGCCATCACAGCTGTGGTGTTGGCAGACCACGTCCTCAGAGCTGGATTAGTTAGGCGCGACAAGCCGCTCAGCGGTGCAATTTAAGGTCAGAAAACTATTTCTATACACTACTTCACCTTTCCTATGAGAATTCTTGTGACGTATCACAAGCCGTGTGAAGGTTTTTACATACACGGCGATTGTAGATACGTCGGGATGAAGATGAGCCACGCCGGTCTGTGCCACTTGTTTAAACACGGCGGCGAGGAGCGCCTAATCTGTTCTAGGAGCTGTGTTGTAAAAGAGCTGTTAGAGCGGACTTATGTGTTGAAGGTGGGTTTTGACGGGAGGTATATACGCGTCTACGTGTATGACAATTACGCAGCTAGGAAGTTGTTAGAGAACAGGGGCCATCCGTACATAGTGGTGGACTGGAGGAGGCTTTCTCTTACCCCTAGGGAGAGGGAGGCCTTGAGGCTTTTTACTCAGATGCGCCTTAGCGGAGTGGCTAAGAGGCTGGGGATAAGCAAAGGCGCCGCGTCTAAACTTATTAAAAGAGCCTTGGCTAAGGTCGTGGATTGGTAAACAGTGTTTACAACAAAGTTTATCCATGCCTACTCATATTGTAGACATGTCTGTGGTTCTCTGGGCCGCTGGGGTCGCCGGGGTTGCGGCTGGGCTGTACCTACTTGCAAGAGCTGTGAATAAACGCGATTTGTGCGACTTGTGTTTTGGAATAGGGCTGCTCGTCTTGGGCGCGCTTAGCCTCGTCCTCGGCGTGGTGGGGTACGGGGCGTTGCAACTGCCAATTGCCCCCGCGCTCGGCGCTATCCCTCCGCTTGTACTATCTCTCGGAGTGGTGGCCGCCGTACTGCCCCGTTACTGGAAGTGGTACGCCGTCTTTGTGGTAGTCGGCGTAGTGGTTGTCTCTGCGTTTAGACCGGCTGTCATGGTGTTTCACCCCGTGGCCGGCCTGGTCCTGTTCCTCCTGCCCATCTACGGGGTGTTGAAGAGGGTGGTGTCGGCGCCGTATCTCCTGGTATCAGCCGGCGCCTTGTTGATAGGCGTTGGAGGCGTGGCCCTCGCCACAATCGCAGCGGGGAGGCCGCTGCTTCCGCTCGACGTCGTTTTAAACATTCTGCCCGCCGTCCTCCTGGGGACTACAGTCTTCATGGCGGCCGGCGCCCTGCTAGGCAAAAGAAGGGCATGAACAGACAGGAGAAGGCCCTTTTAACAACTACTTTTTTCGTCATCGCCTTCTTGGCCACTCTATCTGGTCCGTTGGCCGAGTCCTTGCCGGTTAAGAAGTGGCTCTTCTCTCTCGGAGCCGCGGCGGACACGTTTGAAGACTTCGAGGCCCGGGCGATTATGGCTTACCACGTCGCCGCGGTGGTGGTCATGTCGGCTTTGGCCTACCTAGCCCTTAGGTATGTGGAGATGGACGAGTCGCTTAAGCCGCTTATTTCAAAAACTGTCACAGTTGGGTGGGCCTTGGCCTTGCCTTCCGGCGTTGTGTTTGCCTACTTCTGGAGGTCGCCGGTGGTGCACGCAGTGTGGATCGTCGGGCTGGCTTCCATGTTTATCTCGGCGCTGTTGATTTTGTACGCCATGTCGCCGCTTAGGATATCTTGGAGGGGCAACTTTTTAGAAAGGGCTACTTTCTTCACCGCCGGGGCTTGTCTAGTCTGGAGCATTGCCATGGGCGGAGTATACGCCTCTTACTTCGGCTTCGACGAAGGGGTGAAGCCCGTGTTGTTAGAACACCACTCTACGCTTGAGTACCGGGGCATGGGGCCGGCGGCAACCCCCCTACAGCTTGTGGCCACGGGCCACGCCCACGGCGCGGTGGCGTTGTGGGGAGCGGCTTTGATGCTCGTCGGGTTTAAGTGGCTTAGGGCCTCTGGGAGGTGGTACAGATGGGCGCTTGTATTCGCCCTGGTGGGCTCTGTGATAACCGCCGTGGGGGTGTCTGTAGTCGCCCCGCTTAGGCCGATAGCCCACCAAATCATATTCTTCGGAATTGGGCCTCTCCACGTCTCTCTACTGTTCCTGTGGTTGTACCTCCTGAAAGAGCTTAGAGGAGGCGGGTGGAGAGACCCTGTTAAATTCGGCCTCTTTTTAATACCAATACTCACCGTGGCGTTGGTCACCTCCACCGGGCCTTTAGTCACCATGCAGCTAAGAGACGTGGTGAGAGTAATATGGCCTTTAGAAGACGAGGTTGCTTACAACGTGGCCCACTGGCATATGCTGGCTCTGATCTTCGCCTCGGCGACCTTTTTACTATACGCAGATCAGTTCGGGGGGTGGGGCAGGGCGGCGATGTGGGCCTTCGTCGCCGGCGTGGTGCTGGCCTTGGTGGGGGCGTTTGTATACGAGCTGTCGCCGATGTTTGCGGGGGCGAAGAAGGGCGTCTCGCTAGAACTAGCCTCACAGATCGCCGAGAAGTCAGAGGCCATAAAGAAGACGGCGCTTATGCCGATAGACGCAGGGCTGGCGCTCGCATTTATGGGCTTTGTGGCGGGGGCCGCCTACGCAGTTTTTAAGCTCCAGTCATCGAAATAGGTCCTCTGCTTGCAACACCTGGGGGTGGGCCCCCTCGATTTTTTTCACCGCCAGCAGGTAGGTGCCCTCTCTGTTCCCCAGCTTCTTTTTCAGTTTTTTCAACTCCTCCTCCGCCTCCCTTTCGTCTAGGCGGGACCACTTTACTTCAATAGCCAAGATCTTGTCGTCTTCTACGCACACGACGTCCACCTCCACGTCTTTTTCCCAGAGGCGTCCGCATCTGCCTAGGTGGGGCACCAGGCCGAGCTGTCTTAACCTCGGCAGAGACCTCCTGACCACCTCCTCGTACGCGGCGGACATGTACCTGTCTATGTCGGGCCTCGGCGCCTCGCCCATTTCAAACATCTCCCTCCTGCCGTAGATGTGTCTCACCCAGAACTTTACGTAGAGGTCTGACACCACGTAGATAGGCCTCGCCTTGCCTAACACTGGCGTCTCTCTGCGCACCACGTCTAGCTTCTCCAACACGTGGAGGTACTTGCCGAGTGTGGGCGTGGGAATCCTCGCCTTGTTAGCAATTTCTGAATACGTGGTGGCCCCCTCCTCCACGGCTCTTACGATGTTTAGGTAGATGTGAGGCTCCCTAACTTCGTATCTCATAATGTTCTCAGCCTCTTCGTACAGAGGGCCCCATCGCGAGAAGAGGCGGCTTATGTTCTCCTCGAGGGGGAGGCCTTTGTCAAATAGCGACAGGTAGTACGGCACTCCGTTAGACACGGCGTAGGCCACCGCCAACTCCTCAGCGTCGTATGGGAGGAAGAGCTTGGCGTAGTGAGGCCTCAGAGGGCCTAGTCTGATCTGGGCGGTCCTCCTGCCGAATAGCCCCCCGCCGTACGAAACTGACTTCTCCACCAGCGAAACCGTGGAGGAGAGTAGTATTAAAAACACGGCGCTTTTAGAAAGATACTCGTCCCACCCCCTCTGGAGTTGTGAAAGCACTGAGTCGTCCTCCTCCACCCAGTAGGTGAACTCGTCCACAGCCACGACGATTTTCCCCGCCTCTGCCAACGCGGCGAAGATAGAGTCCCAGCTCGGCCTCACGTAGCGGCCCACCGCCCTGCCCACGGCCTCTGCAAATCGCTCAAGCTCCAGGTCTATGGGCTGTCTCGTGGCGTAGACGTATACCCCCCTCTTCCCCTCTAGAAACTTTTTTACAAGCCACGTCTTGCCTATCCTACGCCTCCCGTAGACTAGCACTAAGTGCGCCGTGTCGCTTTTCCACATCTCCTCTAACGCCCTCAGCTCATCCTCCCTATCTACAAACACAGAATCCCAAGTTCTTCAGTATTTAAATCTTCAAGATCTCAATCTTCTTATATTCGATATCGGAATCGAAAAATTTAAAAATATCGACGTTTCTACACACATGGGCCCGCCTCCCTGGGCGTTCCTAGGCAGGAGAGGACTTAGAGAGGTGGTGCTTTGGCTACTCTCAGACAAGCCTATGAACGGAGCCGAGATAATTAGGGCCGTGGAGGAGTTCACCTGGGGGTTCTGGAAGCCGTCTCCAGGCTCCGTATATCCCTTATTGAAGCAATTAGAGTCCGAGGGGCTCGTCAGGAGGAGACAAGACGGCAGGTACGAGCTCACGGAGAGCGGGAGGCAAGCCACAAGGCTAATCCCGTGGTTCAGAGGCCCCAGGCCGGGCATGCCGAGGTCTATGGAGGAGATCGTCGACGAGTTAGAAAGCTGGGCCATGTACCTACGCGACGTGGCCTCCGTAGACCCGGAGAGAGTGGCTCCCCACAGAGAGAGAATTAGGAAAATTGGCGAAATGTTACAATCAATCTAGGCACTTTTTGCATAAATACCCATTTAACTCCAGGGCTTTTATATATTTGTGTTTAGAGTAGAGGGGGTGGCAGTAAGCGTGGCAGGCAACTTACTCGTCAGAGACGTGACTTTTTCTGTAAAGAAAGGCGAAGTCTTCTACATACTAGGCCCAAACGGCGTTGGAAAGTCGTCGCTTTTAAAGGCTATAATGGGCGTGCCTGGGTACGAGATAGTCGGCGGCAGGGTAGAGTTAGAAGAGGAAGAAATATCCAGCCTACCGCCTGTGGAAAGAGCCAAGAGGGGGGTGGCCCTGGCTTTTCAAACTCCTCCGAAGCTACACTTGACAGTCGAGGCTTTGTTGCTAAATATATGTAAAAAGAATAGATGTGACCACAGAGAGGTAGCTAAGATTTTAGAAATCGAGCACTTACTCAAACGAGAAGTTTGTAGACTATCTGGCGGCGAAAGTAAGAGAGTAGAACTGGCGACAGTGTTAGCGCAGAGGCCCAAAGTGGCGTTAATAGACGAGCCAGACAGCGGCGTTGACGTAGAGTCACTTGCAATTGTAGGACGCGCCTTGAAGATGCTCAACGCCGAGGCGGGACTCGTGGTGGTGACACACAGCGCCCACATCGCGAGGTATCTACCCCCCACCGCCGTCTGTGTGTTGTACGGAGGCACCTTTAAAAAATGCGGAAGCCGCGACCTAGTCGAAGAAGTGCTTACCTATGGCTTTGGCAAGCTGGATTGAGGCGGTAAGAGAAAGAGCAAAAGCGGCCCTGGGCAAGCCCCCTAAGTACGGCGCAGACATAGACCTGGCGGCCTTTGGCCTGGGAGGCGGAGCTGTAGATGAAAAGGCGGCTGAGGCAATCGCCTTTAAGGCAGGGGTGACGCCGGCCGCCAAGGCCTTTTACATACAGGCAGACAACGCCTATTTTAGATACCTCAGCAGAATTCCCGGCGTCGAGGTGTACAGAGTGGAGGAGTTTGCCGACTACTACAAAGACTTGGCAAAAGACTACTTGTGGAGGCTCGTCCCCCCGGACGCCGACAAGTTCACCGCAGTGGCGGCTCTACGCGGCACGGGAGGCTACGTCATAAGAGTCAAGGCCGGCGTAAAGGTGCCCGAGCCTGTACTTGCGTGTTTGTCAATTGTAAAAGGAGGGGTACAGGCGCCGCACAACGTGGTAATTGTAGAAGAGGGGGCTGAGGCCGTGGTATATACCGGATGTATAATCGCCCCGGAGGCCGTGGGGCTTCATGTAGGTATATCGGAGTTCTACGTCATGAAAAACGCCAAGCTGAAGTTCATAATGGTCCACAACTGGAACAAGGCGGTCCACGTAAGGCCGAGGACTGGCGTGTTGGTAGAAGATGGCGGCGAGTACGTGGAGTACTACGCCAACTTAGCCGCGGTGAATACTTTACAAGCCTACCCTGTGATTTATCTACAAGACGGGGCGAAGACCTACGCCTCCTCCGTGGTGCTCGGACTCGGCGAGGCCAACATAGACATAGGCACAAACGCCGTCTTAACCGGCGCAGACTCCTCCGCCGAGCTGGTGACAAGAGCAATCGCCACTTCCAAGTCTAAGGTGGTGATGCGGGCGCTTATCCAGGCTAAAAACAGGGCTAGGGGACATGTGGAGTGTAGCGGCGTGATTATGTCTAGACACGCCAACATATCCACAATACCGCAGCTAGAGGCTGAGAGCCAAGAGGCAGTCCTGACCCACGAGGCGTCTATTGGAAAACTGGCGGAGGAGGAGATCAACTACTTAATGACAAAGGGCTTTACATACGACGAGGCCGTCTCTCTGCTAATCAGAGGCTTTATCACCACAGACATACATAAATACCTGCCGGAGGCGGCGCGCCGCCATGTGGAAAACATTGAAAAACTAATTGTGGAAAAGGCGATGTGATCCTCAAACCCCCTCCTAGGATAAAGGTCTTGGAGGCCCTCGGCGCCCTTGCAGACGGGAGGGTGGCCCAGCTGGAGAAGGGCGTGTGTCAAGTGGTCTCGTCGGAGGGAGACAGGACGTACAAAGTCGTGTTGGGAGAAGGCTGGGCGTACAGCAACGACAACGGGACTTTGTACAGAGGGTACGTCGGCTACCCCATCTTGGCGTGTCTAATGGCCGAGGGCAGGCTACCGGTTGACCAAGACTTGGCAAAGGAGCTAAAGGGCGTCCCGTGGAGGCGCCTAAACGAACTTTACAAAAAGTACGACGAGGTCCTCCGCCACATTTACCACGAGAGGAGGATCGACAGGAGGCGCGCCGAGGCTTACATCGACGAGGTTTTGAAAAAACTGTCAGAGATGAAGCTGGAGTTTAGAGAGGTATGAGAGTACTAGAGATATTTGCCTCCCTACAGGGGGAGGGCGTAAACCTGGGCAAGCCAGCCGTGTTTATTAGACTAGCCGGGTGCCCCATTCGGTGCGTCTACTGCGACACGCAGTACAGCTGGGACTACGAAGGGGGCTTGGAGATGGCCCCCGCGGAGATAGTGACGAAAGCCCGCTCGCTGGGGGTGAGGGGGCACGTTATCATCACAGGAGGCGAGCCGCTTATCTGGCAGAGGAGGGGGCTGGAGGAGCTTGCGTGCGCCTTGAAGGACCTAGGCGCCGTGGAGGTGGAGACCAGCGGGGTCTACGCGCCGACGCCGGAGCTCGACAGATGCGTAGACTACTACGACGTGTCGCCTAAGTTGTCCAACGCCGGGGTGAAGGCGCCGTTTAACATGTTTTACGTCAAGAGCCCAAAAGCCTGGTTTAAATTCGTCGTAAGAGACGTAGAGGACTTGGAGGAGGCTATCCGCTTCATTGAAAAACACCAAATCCCCCGAGACAGGGCCTTTGTAATGCCGATGAGCACCGCCCCCGAGGAACACGGCGACGTGCTGAGACGAATCTGGGACGCCGCCGTACGCCTAGGGATTAGGGTAACCCCCAGGCTCCACATCGTGGCCTGGGGAAATCTCAGGGGCAAGTAATAAATACCTCCCCCACGTATTTTTTATGCCTCGGTTCAGAACGCCGGCGCAGAGAATCAGAGACGTGATCGACCTCCTAGAAAGCGCGGAGGCGAGTAACGACTGCAGTATCTTGGAGGAGGCCATCGAAGAGCTGAAGGCCCTCGCAGACGAGCTCGACGAAGAATGAAACTAGTCGACTTGCACCAAGACATCGCCTTTTACTACCTGACGAATATTAACCCTCCTTCTTTTGACAAAGAGGCGGAGCGGCACAGCGACTTGCCTAAGTTAAAGAGGGCGGGCGCCGATGTTGTGTTCGGCGCCGTGTTCCCGTTTCTAAACACCTACGGCGGGTGGGCGCCCAGCGTCGAGGCGGCTCTAGACGCCTTGAAGGTCTACTGGCGGCTGGCGAAACAACACGGCGTGGCGGTGGTAGAAAAGCCAGGCGACTTAGACAAGCCGGGCTTGAAGCTGGTGTTAGTCTTAGAGGGGGCCGACGTGTTGAGAGAGGCTGGGGATTTAGAACTGTTTCACAGACTGGGGGTTAGAGCAATAGGGCTCACTTGGAACGTGGACAACAAGTGGGCTTCTTCGTGTTACTCCAAAAAAGACCGAGGGCTGACGGCGGAGGGGGAGGAGTTGTTAAAAGAGGCGGAGCGGCTCGGCGTGATCATCGACTTGGCGCATGCCAGTAAACAGACGGCGCTGGACGTGCTACAGCTCTGGAAGAAGCCCCTAGTGATCAGCCACGCAAACGTCAAGTCTGTACACAACCACCCCAGGAACGTAGACGACGAGGTGCTGAAGGCGCTTGTAGACAACGGCGGCGTGATCGGCCTTACTTTCATACCGTCGACAATCTCAAGCCAAGCCTCCATCCCCCACCTGGCGAAACATTTTAAATACGTAAAAGAGAAGTTCGGCGTCGAGGTTCTGGCCATCGGGACGGACTACCTCGGCATTTCAACCACGCCGCCTGGACTTGAAAGCGTAGACAAAATTGAGGCCCTAGCCAAGGCTTTGGTAGAGGAGGGCTTTGCCAAGGAGGAGGTGGAGGCCGTGTTCTGGAAGAACGCCATGAGGGTGCTCAAGGCCTACTTCTAGACGACGACTGCCTGCGTCTTTTTAAGCGCCAGCTCGACCTCGGAGGGGGGCGCACCCATCCAGTTGGCCTCCGCCAGCTCGGCCCTGGTGATCACTAATGACCCGTCCGGCGCCCTCCTGGCCCTCTTCTGAATCTCCCACATCAGTCTGTAGACCCTATCACGCTTAGCTTGCGTGGCCAAAATGGCCTCTTCTAGAGAGCTTCCGGCAAGCGTGCGGAGGATTATCTCGGCGATTTTGTTTATTCTGTCCGGAACCCCGACTCTCGACCCCCTCAGCTCAATTCTACACCTCTTCTCAACCCCCAGCAACTCGGCCAGTCTCTTAGTACCCGACTTCGCGGTCCTCTCTTTGTCCACTATGCCCCCTATCACAAACTCTTTGTGAGAATAGGCCACCTCTTCTGTGAACAGACATGGACCCTCCGGGTCGAGCACCACGGGGTTTTCAAAAACGGGGGCGCCCCCCAAGATATTCATCTTGTGGACCAGGCCCCTTGCGTGTAGGTCCAGGAGTTGGAGAAACTCTCCCGGGGCGTTGGAGATAAGCAAAGCGCCGTCCCAGAGGAACCGGCGCACTACTCTCAACGTTTCAAGCACTTGTTCCACCAGCTCGTGCTTCTCCCCGGGGGTGTGTTCGTGCCAGAGCGAGAGGTCGACTACAACCCTCGGCGCCTCCGGAGGCGCGAAGCCTACCTCAAGCGGCTTTTCACAACTCTTAGCCAGATACCACCTGCACCTAGACGCACCGCCCCTCCTCAAAATCGCCACCCCCTCGTGGGCCTCCGCCGCCTCCCCCATGCACTCTCCCTGGCAAAGCCTGTACCGCCCTACTAACAGCCACACGGCGACGCACTGCGGCACATCGCCCCAGCACTTGAAGTGAGGAGGCAAGCATATACAATCGACCCCTATCTTTGACAAATGCCTAAAAAATATCCTAAAAATCGGTAAGAGGGTTACGCCCACCAATACTTAGCTCTAAGCTTCTTAGCGGCTTGCACCATTACTTTTAGTTTTTCTAGCGCAACTTGGCGCGGGAAGGCCCGGTACATACCTGGGGCAAAGCCGCAGTCTGGGTTCAGCCATATCCTCGGTGGGTCGACGTATTTTACAATCCTCTCCACGTGGGCCACCACCTCGTCGACTGTTTCAACGCGTTTGGGGTCTCTCACATCAATCGAGCCTAGGCCTATTTCCTTGTCGCTGGGGAGGATTTTGGCAAACTCCTCGGGGTTGCCCATCCGGGGGTGTTTGTACTCAACCACGTATTGCCTAACCTTTACGTCGAATACCTGGGGGGCGAGCCTCTCGTAGCCGACTATGGGCGACTCCTCCGTGGGCCATCTGTCGAGGTGCATGCCTATGCGCACCGACGAGGTATAGCCCTGGACTGCCTCGTTGACGAGGTCTACTGCCAGTCGCACCTCGTCTTTTAGCCCCCTATAGCGCTGCCCGTAGAGCTCCGAGGCCACTTGCTTATACCTATCGGGCTTGTCTTGCTCGGCCTCTATGAGGTCTCCCAGCATGGGCTCGTCTAGTTGGATAAAGGCGACTCCTGCGTCTATAAGCCTCGCGATTTCTCTTCGCAACACCTTGACGTAGGCCTCTGCGGCGTCCTCAGGCCTTGGGTAGTAGGGAGAGGAGATCTTGTGGTGCCACGCCTCCCACATTATTAAATACGGCGAGGGGAGCGTTACTTTTAGCGGCTTGGAGGTGATCTTCTTCGCGTATTCCACCTCGTCTAGCGCCAAGACGCTTTCTTCGATGTATCCCGCGATGACGGGGCGCCAAAGCGTAAGCGGCGCCTTGTACTTCTTCATAATCTCCTTGGCGTTTGGGTGGAGCTCCTCTACCCTGACGATTTTAAAGCCTTTTAGTTTTTGTCCAACAAACGCGACGAAGCTAGTCCGCCTCTGCTCTCCGTCTGTAATTACGTCTAGCCCAGCCTCCTCCTGGTCTTTGATAGCGAGCTTCACTGCGTCGTCTAGGTATTGGTTAAAGGTCTGCTGGTCTAACTGCCCCTTCTCATACCTCTCAAATGCCTCTATTAGCCAATTGGGCCTTGGCCACGAGCCCACCACAGAGGTTATAAACGCCCTGGGGAGCGACATTAGTTACGGCAAATGACTATGTTTTAAATTTTACACTTACGACAGTGGGCTATTTAACTGATTTATAATGAAGAACTATTAGTGGCATGTCTGCGGGAGGGAGGAGGCTAGACAACGTCTACATTGTGGCGTATGCGCGTACTGCCTTTACGAGGTTTTCGCGTAAAGAGCCTCAGCGCGACGACTTTTGGGACTTAAGGCCTGAGGAAATAGCCGCCGTGCCGGTAAGGGCGTTGCTCGACAAGACGGGCGTGAGGCCCGAGGCCGTTGAGGAGTTGCTGACAGGCACCGCGTTGCCCGTGGGAGAGCAGTGGCTGTACGGAGGTAGGCACGTGGTATTCGCAGCTAAGCTGCCGTACACCATACCCGCCGCGCATATCGACAGGCAGTGCGCCTCGAGCATAACCACCGTGGCGATGGGCGCCATGGAGGTGGCCACGGGCGTCGCCGACGTTGTGATCGCCGGCGGCGTGGAGAAGATGTCGAAAACCCCCATGTACGAAAACCCGCACATCGAGATCAACCCCAAGTTTCTCACAGATGAGGAGTACGTAAGGCTGTACAACCTGCCCATAGGCTACGTCATGGGCCTCACCGCGGAGAGGCTGGCTGAGGTCTCTGGGATTAAGAGAGAGGAGATGGACCAGTGGTCGTACAGAAGCCACAAAAAAGCCGTAGAGGCCTACGCCCAGGGGTATTTCAAAGACGAGATAATCCCCGTCTCTGTGGAGAAGGACGGGCAGAAGAGGGTGGTGGACAGAGACCAGTCGGTTAGGCCGGACACCTCGCTCGAGGCCTTGGCGAAGTTGCCGCCTGCCTTTAAGCCAGACGGCGTCATAACGGCTGGGAACTCCTCGCCTCTCAACTCGGGAGCCGCCTACGTGATGCTGGCCTCGGGGGAGGCCGTGAAGAAGTACGGCCTACAGCCTATTGCTAAGGTGAGGGCAGTGGCCTTCGCCGCGGTGCCGCCGGAGGTCATGGGCATGGGCCCGGTGCCGGCGTCTAGAAAGGCCTTGGAGAAGGCCGGGCTTACGCCTAGGCAGATAGGCAGGTGGGAGATCAACGAGGCCTTTGCCGTGGTGACGCTCTACGCCATAAAAGAGCTCGGCATAGACCCAGAGACTGTGAACACCAGAGGCGGCGCCATAGCCATCGGACACCCGCTGGGCGCCACCGGCGCCAGGATAATTGGGACGCTGGCTAGGCAGTTACAAATAGACGGCGTGGATTACGGCGTCGCCACGCTCTGCGTCGGCGGGGGACAGGGCGCCGCCGTCGTATTAGAACGAGTATAAGAGAAAATTTTTAACCAACAACATTTTTATCGCCATGCGCCCCCTCCTAATAATACTTCTACTTACAATCTACGTCTTTTCAGCAACTATTTTGACAAGGGCAGACCAGGCGTCTATAAACGCGGCCCTGCCCACTTTGCAGAAGTACTTCCCAGACGTCTCGATCATACCGGCAGACCCCACGCAGTGGAGGGCCTTGATTGACCGCGGCGGCGTGGACTTCCTCTGGGCGGGCGCCCCCGTGTTGTTCGAGGCGTTGTTAAAGGAGGGTTACCTATCCCCCATGCCGGATATCCCCGAGCTTCAAAAACTCCCCGAGAAGGTCGGAAACATACCTATAAAGAGAGTGGGGCCGGACGGGAAGACCTACTACGTGGTCTACGCCTTGTTGGGCTACGTAATTGGGTACAGCCCAGAGGCGTTGAAAAAAGCCGGGCTTTCCCCTGTGTGTAGCTGGAGGGACTTGGCTTCTCCGGAGCTAGCCAAGTACTACATACAAACTGGTAGCAAGCCTGTGGTTGTGGCAAGGCCTACCAAGTCCACCTCCACCGCAGCCATGATGCAACTAGTGACGGAGATATACGGGTGGGAGGAGGGCTGGAAGTACCTGACGTCGATGGCGGCGGTGGCGAGGTTTGTGGACTCAAGCGGGGCCGTGCGCGACACAGTGAAGAGAGGGGAGGCCCTCTTCGGCCCCATGGTGGACTACTACGTATTCCTCGCGGGGCTTGACTACTGCATACCCAGCGACGGCACCGACATCTTGTTTGACCCCATAGCGGTGCCCAAGGGCGCCAACATGACCGTGGCGGCTACGCTCACAAGAGTCTTCTTAACAGAAATTGAGAAGACCCTAGTCGACCGCTATCTGTTGCCAGGCAACCCGGCGGTGTTAGACTCCCCCGAGGTGAACCGGACCAAGGCGTCTTTGTTAAAAAATCACCTCAACAAGCTGATGAGCTCTAAGATCATGGCGGTGCCCCCCGAGAAGAGCGCCTCGTACTACTACTCGTTTATATACTACTACGAGGCCACTCTAGTAGACCTACAAGACGTGCTCAGCGACGTGTGGGGCAAGGTCGTAAATGCCTACATCTCTGGCAAAATTACAGAACAGCAGTTCAACACTCTGTGGACAAAGCTGGGCGAGCCTGTGAACTTCACAGACCCTGACACGGGCAAGACGGTGAAGTTCAGCTACGACGTCGCAGTGGCTATAAACAACAAAGTGGGCTCAGACGCCGCGTACAGAGACAGAGTTTACCAAGCCTGGCGGGAGTCGGCGAGGAATAAATACGCCGCTGTGGAAAAACTCCTCACGCAGTACCTTGCTGAAAATCAAAAAACTACTAACACGGCCCCCACGTCTCAGAATCAAAGTTTTAATATTGCCTATTTTATAGTAGGCATTGCCATTGCTTTAGTTGTTGTAATAATTTATATAGTTAGAAAGAGGTAAAATTTAAAATAACTAAAGAAGAGCTTTTCAGACTTGTCGAGGAGCTAGAGCCCCAGCGCCTCTAAAAAACGCCGCCACTGTTCGTAGGCTTCTAACATCTTGGCCCCTTCCTGTGTGATGCAGTAGGCGCCTAGGTTTTCTCTCACCAGCCCGCCGGCCACGAGAGTTTGCAACAACTTAGCCATGCGGTCGTAGGCAAGGTTGGCCTCGGTGGCTATGCGGGTGGGGGGCTTACATTCCTCTTTTATGACACGGAGGATGTCTACCACGATCTCAAGCCTACTTCTTCTTCTCCTTGCCATAAAACACGCCAAGCGCTAAGAACAACGCAGTAAGCGACCTAAAGACCACGTCTTGGAAGGCAAGCAGGGGGGTGAGCATAGAGAGGGCGAAGAAGAAGAAGGCCAGCGGCGTCCAGGGAGGCGCCTTTCTTTCCAAGTTCTTTACTAACATCACAGCAGCTATGTACAGAGACAGGGCGACGTTTATGGGAATTAAGAGGGGGAGGGCCGCGTACAGCATCGAGGGGGTAACCGCGATGGCGATGGGGACCAGCGCGGCGAATTGTAAAATTGCAATAACCACGCGGAGTAGGGCCTCTTGTCTTCTTATAAATCTTAAAGGCGCCTCGCCTATCACGAGGCGGAGGTAGAAGTCTACCACGGCCTCTACTAAAAGAGAGACTGCCAATAGGAGCATCCCCAAAGAGTACAACGAGAGGCGCCAATCTGCCAAGCTCCGCCACGCCTTTAGCACGGCGTAGGCAACGTAGATTGAGATAGCCGCGATGATGAGGTCCGGTATAAAGAGCATTACTCGTATCTCAGCGCCTGCACTATGTTAATCCTCCCGCCGCGGAAGGCTGGGAGAAACGCCCCCGCGACGTTGACGGCGATCACTAAAGAGGCCGTCGCGGCGATGATCAGCGGGTCTAGCACCAGTTGCGAGATGTTCATAAAGTTGCCGAAGCCCCCCGCGGGTCCGCCTTGAGGTCCTCCTCGCGGCGCTTGGGAGGCGCCGCCGCTAAACAGCGCAGAGAGACCTACTTGCGACATGGGTATTAAGAGCGCTATGCCGATTACGACGCCTATTGCCGCTATTATAAAAGCCTCTGTGAGGAACATTGCCATGACGTGTCTGCGCTTGAACCCAAGCGCCCTCATGACCCCAATTTCCTTAGTCCTCTGCACCACGCTGATAGACATGGTGTCGTACAGCCACAGCGCCGTGATCACTGTGCTCACTCCGGCCAACATGCCTAAAAACAGCTGGAATGACGTGAGGTAGGAGTTTATCGTCTGGAGAATTGCCTGGGGAGAGATGACGTCGACGTTTGGGAAGTTGGCCCTAATCTCGTTGGCCACTGAGTCCAACTGGGAGGAGTCTCTCGCCAGTACTATAATCACGTTGTAGCTAGTAATCCCCGTGATTTGTCTAAAGGCCGACAAGTCCATTATGACGCCGCGCGCAGTGTCGAAGAAGCCGATGTTGCCAGTGGCCAAGACGCCGGAGACCACCGCAGTGCTCGACTTCCGGCCAATGCTCAGCGACAGCGCAGAGCCTGCGGAAATTCTCTGCTGCCCCGTGGACCTATCCACGGCGACGTAGTAGCCCACCAGTACGAAGTTGGAGGATATAAACATGGCGCCTTGGTACAGCGAGGAGGAGGGCAGTATCTTCGGCAGGTATGACGGGTCTACTCCGTATACGGTGACGGGCACGGGGTTGTTGGTCCCCGGCACCCTCACCGCGCCTCTAGTGGATGCAAGCGGCACCGCCACGTCTACGCCTGGTATAGTCGATATGACTCCCACGTCTGCGTCGGTGAACTGAGACCCAGTTACGAACAACGTGTTGGCGCCGAAATTTGACGTGAAAAACGACGTAGTGTATTCTCTAAACGTCTGCCCAAGCAACAAGGCGTAGCTAAGGGCCGAGAAGGCGATCACGACGCCTATTATGGCCCCTATGGTCCTGCCCTTCCTCTCCCACAGCGCCTTCCAGGCCAGTCTAAACACCTCCGCAAACATCGGCCACAACTGTGGACTGTTTTAAATTGATACCTCACCACAAGTGAGTTTTATTTATATAAAACGCCCAAGAGGGGCCCTCATGAACATA
Source organism: Pyrobaculum sp. (assembly GCA_038879095.1). Classification (GTDB taxonomy): domain Archaea; phylum Thermoproteota; class Thermoprotei; order Thermoproteales; family Thermoproteaceae; genus Pyrobaculum. Next base: position 27,906 of record JAVZUI010000006.1, read on the forward strand.
AAAACGGCAATAATCCTCATAGCCGCGGCCGCACTTGGGGCCGCCCAGGGAATAGTCATGACTCCAAGCGTCGACTACTTGTGGCTAGGCGCTAAGTGGGCCCAAATCCCCAAGTACCCGGGCGACTCGGGCGTCTTGACCTTGTCGTTTTACCTCTCCGCCCAGTACGTAGACGTCTCTGTCAGCATAAACCCGCGCTGTCCGTGGCTCACCCCCCTAGAGGTGGCCAATCTGCCGTCGGCGGGCCCCGGCGTGGTCACCGCCACTATAAAAGTGGGCGTCTCTGCGCTAAACGTCACGTGTCCAGTTAACGTGAATTTAAAAGCCTCGTACAAGGCCGCCGGGTCCTCGCTTACAGACGGCATGGAGAAGGTGGAGTACGCAGAGATCTACATACCGCCGTACCCCACGGCGCAGGTGAGCACAAGAGGGACGGCGCTCCTAGGCGTGCCCACGACTATAACTCTGGTCATCACATCTCCCTACCTCCTCACAGGCACAGCTACTCTCCAAGGCCAGGGCCTCCGCGTCTTGTCCCCCACCGGCCCCGTGGCGCTGAACAGCACCAGGGCCGAAATCCCCGTGACGGTAATCGCAGACGCCCAGTCGCCCACCTTAACAGTCAACATTATGAGCAGAGACTGGCTGGGCAACCCAGTGGCCTTGACGTACACAGTGCCCGTCTCCGCCGCACCTCCCCCGCCGGCCGTTATGTTGTTAAACCCGCCTATTCTATACGCAAATAAGTACAACGCCGTGAACGTCACAGTACAGCTACCGCTCCCGGCAAACGGCACCGTCGTGTTGGCGGTGACAGGAGGCGTCATGTCGCAGTCCTCTGCCTCGTTCCCCATCGTAAACGGCAGAGGCGCCGCCACAGTCTACGTGTACCCAGTGGCCTCGGTGGTGACTTTCACAGCCACGGCGACTTACCAAGCGGGGCCTGTCTACAGAACCGAGCAGGTCTCGGCCTCGGCGGCCGTCCAACAGACAGTGGGCGGCGCGTCGAGAGTAGAGGTAATGCCCGGCAAGCTCATCGCAGGGCTTACCAACAACGTCACTCTCGTAGTCACGGCGCCCGGCGCCTTTAACGCATCCGTCGCCATTTCCAACGGCGCGGCGGACAAGCCCATGCCCTACTTCTTCGGCGGCGTCGGCAAGGCCTCCGCCTCGCTCCTCGTAACGCCCCTCTCCGCCCAGCCGGTGACTTTTACAATAAACGTCTACCACAGCGCCGGCGTGGACCAGTACACCGTAAGCCTGCCCGTGGTGTCCGCCTCGATATTCACAGTACTGCCAACGCCGTCTTTAGTAAAAGCAGGCGGAAACCGCACCGTCGTGTTGACTATAATCAACAGCGGAGACGTCGCCGTACAAAAAGCCGTGGTCACGGTATCGCCGGGGTCCTCCTCCGTCGTGGCCTCGACATATACCTTCCAACTCGGGCGCCTGGCCCCACTAGACAGCGTCCAGTTGCCGATGTCGTTTATAGTGCCCGCCACCTTCAGCGGGGCCGTGCCCTTCACCTACAGCATAATATACACCACAGAGCTGGGCACCACAGGCACAGTCCAGGGAAGCTTCTACATACAAGCCCTGCAGACCCCCGCCGTAAATATAACAAGCGTCTCCGTAGTCCCCACGGTGCCTGAGCCGCGCCGCACGTTCTACATATCCATGTCAATTGTAAACAAAGGCTTCGCCTCCGTCACAAACCTACAGGTAGAGGTCAAGGCGCCGAGAGGGATAAGGCCCATAACATCCCCCATCTACTTCGTCGGCCAGCTAGACCCACAGCAAACCGCCACGGTGCCGCTCAGCTTCAACGCAACGGCCCCGGGAACGTACGACCTGCAGTTCACCGTCTCCTACACAGACCAATACGGCAACTTCTACACCATCCCCTACACGCTGACCATCACAGTGGCCAACACCACGAGGTTCTTCGGACCGCCGGGACAGGGGACGCCGGGACAAGGCAGACAAGCCCAGACGCAGACCTCCGCCGCCACCACGGCGGGAGTAGCCGCGGCAGTCGCAGTAGCGGCAGCCACAACGGCGTTTTTCGTGCTGAGGAAGAGGCGAGCCGCCAGACGGGCGCCTCAGTGAGGCGAAACCACCACGGCCCTACCGTTCACAACCTCCACAATTTTATTGGCGTACTTAGCCGCCGTGCTCCTATGCGAAATCACCACGACGGCATCCGCCGCCTCCCTCACGTTTTTCAAGATGCGCTCCTCCACCTCCACGGGCACCCCCGACGTCACCTCGTCTAAGACCAACACCTTAGGCCTCCTCAGCAGAGCCCTAGCCACCAAGACCCTCTGCCTCTGGCCCTCCGACAGCTCAGAGCCCTTCTCGCCGCACCTCTTGTCAAGCGGGAAGTCCACCTCGGCAAGGGCGGCGGCCCTCTCCACCTCCCCCCTCGGCCGCCCCTCCCACAAGTCGATGTTCTCGTAGACAGTGGCGTCGAAGATGTAGTCGTCCACGCCCACGTATATACAGCCCTCGGCCGCCTCCGCCTCGCCCGAGGAAGGCGCCACCAGCCCGCATATCGCCTTCCCCAACGTGGACTTCCCAGCGCCGGAGGGCCCCCTCACCCACACGAAGTCGCCGGGGGCCACCGACAACTCCTCCACGTGCAAGACGGGCCTCCCGTTGTAGGAAAACACGGCGTCCCTAAGGCGCGCCAGAGGGGCCCTACGCACACCCCTCTCCTCAGCCTTTAGGTACGGCTCTACTCTTAAGTACGAGGCGGCAAACGTGTAGTAAGAGCTGACCGTAATTACAAAGTGGGCAGTGGGCTCGAAAAAGGCCATCAAGAGGCTTCTCAACGCAATTGCGCCGCCGATATCGCCGCGTCCCTGCACGGCGTCGATAAGAGCCAACACGAAGATTAAGTTGGGCCCCACTAGCGTTGGAATATCAAACAGATGAGTTACAAACCTGTTATACAAGGTGTAGCCCTTGAACTTTGAGTAGTACATCTGCGTAGCTTGCAGATAGGGCGTAGGCGTTTTAAACACGCCAACTCTGTGTAGGGACAGGGCCCCCTCCAGCGCCTCCTTAAGCCTCTGGAACCAGGTGGAGTAGGCGCTCCTCTCTTCGGACCTAGCCACCATAAGCCTGGGGCCGTAGCGCCAGAACAACACGCCGTAGACCAAGGCAAAGGGGACGATGTAAACGGCAACCTGCGAGATAGAATACGACACCGCGAATAGCGCGACAAGGCGGCCCGAGACGAAGATTAGCCAAAGAGGCGTAACAATCGCATAGACGGTGTTCTCCAGATCGGCGCTGATCCTCCCCAAGACCTCTCCGGCGTCTCTGGGGGACTTTACGTTATTTTCCAAAATCCTCTGGGCAAGATCTAGGTAAATACGTTGCTTGTAAAGATCCGTTACAAACTCGCCTAAAAAATTAATTACTCCAACAGCAAAAAGAGCAGAAAGAAATAACACGGCGTAGAAAACAGCCGTCTCGAACTGATGCGCAACTGCGGCGTTTGTGGCCAACATTAACAAAATGTTTATAAGAATCTGCAGCACTACAAATCCCACATAAGTTACATAAGAAGCGATGCCAAGGCTCTTGTATTTTCTCAAGTTTGAAATATCGACCAGTAATAATTTAATGAATAGCTTTCTATGGTTACCTTTCATAGCTCTTTTTCATCATTTTTACAATCTCTAAGGAAGCTTTGAGAAAGGTAAACGAGTGCAGTGCCGCCCGCGCGAAGTATGACTGCAGACAGTCGGGACGGGCGTAGGACATGGTCTAGCCAATAGAGTTGTAAATCAAACGTTATCTCGTAGGTACTATTGTAGGTGGTATTGTATCTGATATGTTCTATGCGGCTTGGTTAGTGCTATAAAATCTTTTTGCTGTGTAAATTATTTTTACTAAATGTTATAAGTTCTTCTAGTTCTACCAATTTACTGCATACGTCTTCATCTACAATGTACACACATTGTCTCCCGATCTTTATTTCTTTGACAAGTCCCAGGCCCACTAGGGAGTCCTCCTTCTTGTACCGCCTCCCCAGCCCCCTCAAGGCCCCCACGACGTTTTCGTAGCTGACTCCAATCGCCTTTGCCAACAGCGCCGGGTACATGGGCTCCCCGGTCTGACACAGCACCCTCAGGATCTCCAGCCTTATCCTGCTCCTCCTAAGCGACCTTATCAGCTGGTACAAGGCCATGCCGACATCTCGCGGAGCACCTCGTCGACAAACCTCTCGGTGGGGCTGTCGCCAGATCTAGTCTCCTGAATCCACTTACCCATGAGCTCTAGGGCCTTGCAGTAGGCCTCCCTGGGCCCCAGCCCCGTGAGCTCTCTCACCACGTAGAGGAGGAAGGCGAAGAAGCCGTAGGCAGGCGGGCTCCATTTGGTGGGCGTAAGCCCGTTGTGCTGGGCCCACTCGACGAAGTGGTCGTCGGCCGGCTGAAGGGTCGTCCGGTAGAACAGGGCGGTGAACCTCGGCCACTCCCCAATGTAGTTCATTATTTTACTCATGGCGGCGCGGCTTTTCAGCTCCAGGTCGATTAACGTGTCCAGGTATGGATGGCGCTTTATTCTAAATGGCAGTGTTATGTAGACCTCGTCGCTTAGGTAGTGCTGGCCTTTGTACGCCGTAATGGGGGCCAGGTATCCGGCGCCGTAGGTCAAGTAGCCCTCGTCTAGGTATCCCAGCTCCCACGCCTTTTCGGCGTCTTTGATTCTGACTAAGTACTCTCTGCTCAGTCTGAGCACTCTCACCACTCCCTCGTCCTCTAGCCTCCTCACGGCCCTCCTCACAGTGGAATACGGCGCTCCGAGGCTTCTGGAGATCTCCCTCAGAGTTGTGTCGTACTCGTGGTGTCTCTCCACGAGGAGCTTGACAATGAGGCGTTCCACATGTGAGAATCACACGATCCTTATAAATTTTTCGCTCATAAAAATTCGCCTAACGCCAATGGCCCCGTTGCGGTGGGGCAGTTGCGGCGGTCTTGGGTCTTTTAGCCTCCTTTGGGAGATAAAGATGTGTGGTCTCGCCGGCCCGGCGTCGTCACCTGTTGGCCTCGCCCTCGGCAGTCACAAATCCTCGCCCTTTGCGGCGCGTAGGTTTAAATTCTTTGTCTCGGTTTTAACGTGGCTGTGTACTCGTGGCCTCGGCCTGTCTATAGAGTGGAGGAGGGGCTTTTGAGGCTTCCCAATGTGAGACCGTCGCCTTATGGGGAGGCGCGGGGCGACGCCGTTGTCTGTACGCTGTGTCATAGGAGGTGTGTGTTGAGGCGCGGCGCGGTGGGGGCCTGCGGCATGCGTTTTAACTACGGGGGCGTGTTGTACACTGCGTCGTACGGCCTCTTGACGGCGGCTGAGTCACGCCCCATGGAGATCAAGCCGATGTTTCACTTCTACCCGCGCACCTCTGCGCTGACGATAAGCACATGGGGGTGCAACTTCCCCTGTGCATGGTGTCAGAATTGGCATTTGTCAAAGGTGGCCTCCCCCGTCGGCGTATATGTCCCCCCTGAGAGGGTGGTAGAGTGGGCTGTGGAGAACGGAGACTCTGGCGTAAACATCAGTTTTAACGAGCCCACAATGCTGGCAGAGTACGCCGAGGACCTCTTCCGGGCGGCTAGAGAGAGGGGGCTTCACCGCTCTATTAACACCAACGGCTACCTGACCCCCGAGGCCTTGAGGAGGCTTGCAGAGGCCGGCCTCGAAGGGTTGAACATAGATATAAAGGGCGGGAGGGAGACGTACAGGAGGTGGCTGGCCGCAGATTTCGACAAATATATGGCCACGGCAAGGGAGGCAGTTAAGCTGGGCCTGCACGTAGAGTTCACCTACCTCGTCATCCCGGGGGTCAACGACCACGAGGCTGAGGAGGTGATCAACGCCGTGACCTCTCTGGGCAGAGACCTGCCTCTCCACATCACCGCCTACTACCCTGCCCACAAGCTGTACGCGCCGCCCACCCCCGTTGAGCTAATAGAGGAGGTTTGGAACAAGGCGAGGAGGGAGCTTACCTACGTCTACACGGGCAACGTGCCCGGCCACCCGGGGCAACACACCTACTGCCCGAGGTGCGGGGCTGTGGTTATAAAAAGGGCTGGGGACCGGGTCGTGGAGGTGCGGCTACGCGGCAACAAGTGCGAGAAGTGCGGCTTTGAGATTCCCATCAGAGGCTACGTGGGGCGCTACGGCAGGCTGTACAGGGGGTTTGTTTAATCCTCTTCATCCTCTGCGTATGCGGCCTCGGCAGGCTCGGCCTTGTAGAGCTCCCTCCGCCGCGCCTCTAAAAGCTCATCCTCTCTCCCCAGGAGGCGGGCGTATGTGGCTATCTCTACTTTTTTCTTCTCTGCGTATTCGAAGATAGGCGCAGTTTTTGCCCTCCACTCGGCGTCTCTGAGCAGGTGGTGCGCCAACACTAAGACCCGGACGCCGAGGTCTACCACTTCTTTTAACAGCTCAAGCGCCTTTGAGTAGTCCCAGTTGAGGTACGTGGGAGGCCCCCCGATGACTACTACGGTTGGCTTTACCTCTTTTAAAAAGGCCACAGGCTCCGGCTCCACCGGCCCCTCTACGTCTGGCACAAAAGCCAGGGTCTCCTCGCCGTCTGAGACTGCGAAGCCAACCACTCTGCCGGTCTTAGAGCCGGCGGGGCCGTGCCAGAGGGAGGGCGACGCCCTGACCGTGGTGCCGCCGAAAGCCCAGCTCCTGCCGTCTGCGTACTCAACCGCCGCCCCAGCCTCCACAAGCGCCTTGGACAGCCCGTAGTGCCTCCTCCTCTGGCTCCAGTTGAGGTCTGCGGGGTCTTTCAACAAGACCCTCTTCCCCCCGTACACTTTTTTGTAAGTCTCGCCGTCTGTGGCCATGTACGCGCTGGGGTACCACGGGGTGAAGTGGTCTCTGTGGTAGTGGCTGACCGTAACCACGTCGGCCGACTGCGCCAGCTTCAAGATCTGGGCCCTCACCTGCCTAGCCCGCTCCAGCTCCCGGGGGTGCGGCGGGAGGCCGAAACGCCTAGGCGCCAGCGAGACTCCGGCGTCGAATAGAATTCTGACGTCTTTAGTCTCTACGTAGAGGCACATGGAGCGGACGCCCAGAGACTCCTCGCCCACTGGGACGATCTCCACGTCTACACCGCCGCGGGGTTTATTAACAACTCTTCAACAACTCCACCCTCTGCCTAGCCCCCTCCTGCACCAGCCTCACGTAGCCGTAGCGCGCAAGCTTGTGCAGATGGCGGTGGAGCGTGGTCTTTGGAATAGACAACGCGTCTTGCAGTTCTACGCGGTCCGCCGCGCCGCCTCTCTCGCCTAAGGCGCGTATAATTGCCAAATCCGTCTCATTCAAGTCGGCGCAACCCCCTCCGGCGCTCCTCCTCCTAAGCAACAGAGCCGCCGCGGCGGCCGCCGCCGCTACCAAAACCCCCGCCGCCGCCCACATCAGCTCCGCCCCTCCGCCCCCGGGGGCCGAAGGCGGCGGGGCGGCTGGAGCAACTGTGGGCTGCGCCGTGGTCGGCGGAGGCGCAGTAGTGACAGTCTGCGTGGGCTGAGTAGGCTGAGTTGTAGTTTGCGTGGGAGTTGTGACCGGAGGCGCGGTGGTCGGCGGCGTGGCGGTGCGCTGGGGCGGAGGCCTGACCTCCACTGAGAAGAAGGTGTACTTCACAGAGGCGGGGCCTTGGAGGAAGAGGTACAGCCCTGTTTTGTTTACCTCCACTCTCGACGGCGTGGGCGACACGTCTTCCACCATGACCCCCGGCGGCGCTTGTACCACCAGGGAGGGTGCGTTTACGGCCACTGAGTATAGGCCGGAGGCGTTTTCAAACTTAGGCACGTAGACGGCCACGGCGGGGCCTCCGTCTTGTAGGACGTACAGCGTCGAGTTTAAGACCCACGCCGGGAGGGGCTCGCCTGTGGGGGAGAACACGGCGACGTCTGAGAGAGGCGGGGCTGGGAGGGCGTAGTTGCCTACGAAGGCCGCCGGTAGGAAGAGTAGCAAGATGGGAGGCGCAGTTAGGTTGAGCAACACCAACATGCCCACTGCGGGGGTGAAGTTATATAAAAGTTACCGGTTTAAGGCGTGGATTTGGAGGAGTGGAGAGAACGGGAGAGCGAGCTCCTCGACAGGTTTGAAGAAAAGAAGCTCGGGGCGTTGAGAGCCGTCTTTTTCAACACCACAGCTTGGCCGCGGTTTGGGCCGCCTTTTCAAATCTTTCGTAGGGCTCGACGCCGAGGCCTATCCTAATCGAGCGGGGGGCTTTGAAATACCTGCCGGGCACAGTCTTGACGCCTGCCTTGAGTAGCTTCGTCGCCAGCTCGTAGTCGTCGCACTGCGTGGGCACAAGCGCGATGGGCATGTGTGGGTTGTAGACGGCGCGTGGGAATAGGCGTAGAAGGAGAGAGGCGTTTTTGTCAATTATTTCGTAGTTCCTCCGCCTTATCTCCTCTCTTTTGGCCAGAAGCGCGGCCCCGGCGCCCCGCTCCGCCGGCCTCGGCCCGGGGTTTATTAAGTCTTTTAAAAGGCGTATTCTCTCGGCGACGGCGCGTTCGGCGAGGGCCCACCCCACTCTTAGCCTCGACGTGTAGAACTTGTCCGTGCTGTGGGCGTAGACCACGTTTTCCAACGGGAAGTTTTTCAAATCCTGGGCTACGAAGTCTGAGAAGATTATGTCCACGACGAGGTAGGAGCCTCTCCTCCTCGCCTCGTCTGAGAGGTCCCAAAGCTCCCTAGGCGTGAGGAAGCCCCCCGTGGGGTTGTTGGGGTTGGAGAAAATCAACACGGTGCCGGGCGTAAACTCCACGTCCCAGGGGGTTGGGTACTCCTTGTGTTCCACGCCCAAGACCTCGGGGAGGCGCCATATGGGCTCGTACTCTGGGTACACCGTGGCCACTTTCCTCGGCCTAAGCGCCAGGTATGCCAGGTAGACGCCTTCCTGGGCCCCCGAGGTGAGGGCCACTTCGTCGGCCTCGACGCCGTATATGGCGGCCACGAGCTGTTCAAGCGGGGGCGGCTCCACCTCCTCTGTCTCGATGGGCGCGACGCCGCTGTTTGCCAAGTCGTACTCGGCCTCCGCGGCCCTAATCCACTTAAACAGCTCCACTTTTTTATAGAGGAGGTTTTTAAAATTGGTGTACCGCTGCTCTAACTGCGGCGCCCCGCTGGACGTGACCCCCGATTCTGTGGTAGTGGTGTGTAGGTACTGCGGCGCTCCCAACTTCGTCGCCGGGGGGAGCGGGGAGGTTTTGGCCGTCCCCACGTTGGCTAGTTCGGAAATTTTGAAGAGGGCAGTGGAGAGGACTAGGCGCGACTTCAACCTTAGGCGCCGGATGGGGGAGCTGAACTTCGCCTCCCCCGAGCTGGTGTACGTCCCCTACTACTTCGTGGACTTGGCCCTTTCTGCGGCGTACACTGCGCTGGTCACGGTGACTTACACCCGCACTGTGTACGTCAGGGGGCAGCCGAGGACTAGGCTTGAGACCAGGAGGGTCAACGTCTCGGGGCGCGTGCGTCTGGCGGAAGTTGTGCCCGTGGTGGCGAGGAGGGCCGCGTGGGGCGAGTCTTTGGAGAGGCTGGTGGACCACTACTTTAAAACTGCGCCTGGCGCGACGGCGCTTGCCGACGTGGCTAAAAACGCGTCTACCTCCGCCGCCTTCTTAGCCGCAGAGTTCGACGCAGAGAGGGCGAAGGCCAAGGCTGTGAAGGCGGCTTTGCCAAGGCTCTTGGCGGCTGTGGACGAAGACGCGGCTCTGAAGGCGAGGATTAAGGTTGGTGTCTTAACGGCGTCGGCTGTTGTGGAAGACAAGGCCGTGGACTACGAGGTGGAGAGGGTGGAGGCCTCCTCCCTCACCTATCTGCCCATGTGGATAACGCCGTATGTATACAAGGGCTCTTTCTACAAGTACTACATGGCGGGCTGGGACGGAGCCGTGGTTCTGGCGGAGGAGCCCTCCTTCGTAGAGAACAAAGTCGCGAGCGGCTTGGCGGCCGCCCTCGCGGCCGGCCTCGGGGGAGGGATCTTGGCGCTGGGCAACGAGCTTGTAGGCGCGTTGGGGGCGGCTACGGGGGCCGTGCTCGCCTACGTGGCGTCCGGCGGGCTGTTGAGGAGCCGTAGGTTGGAGAAATGAAGTGCCCCTACTGCGGAGCTCAGTACGAGGCGCCTCCTGGTAGGAAGTTCTACGCCTGTCCCTACTGCGGCACTGTGGTGAGCGAGGGGCGGGTGTACGACAACGTCTACGTCTTCCAGCCGCGCGTTGACAAGACCGCGGCTTTTAAAAACGCCCTGTATCTACGCCCCACGGGCGCCCCCGAGGACTTGCCCGCGGCGACTTTGACAAACGCGACGCTTCACTTCCTCCCCCTGTACCTCTACTACGTGTCCTTCCCCCCGTTGGAAAAGCTTGCCTCCTACGCGGCGGCCCTCGCCGTCTCAAAACCGCCGGTGAGGCTTCCGCGGAGGTACGTCTTCCCGGCCAGGTGGCGCACGCCCTTTAAGCCTTCGCTGGAGAAGATCGGCGTCTTCCACGCCCCCGACCTAGACCCCGAGGAGGCCCTCAAGACGCGCGGCGACTTGCTCGACGAGGCCTACGCATACGCCGACGTGTTTAAGACCAGGGTGAGGGCGGCGTGGCGGCTGGAGGGCATCGTCTACTACCCGGTGTGGGAGCTGGAGTACTCCTACCGCGGCGCGGGCTACAAGGCGGTGGTAGACGCCGCAGACGGCTCTGTGCTGTACTTAGAGTACCCACTGTCTAGGCGCGGCAGAGCCTATGGATTAAGCGCCTCCTTGGCGATAGTCCTCGCCTCCGCCGCCTTTGGAGGCGCCGTGGCCGCGGCGCTTCTCCTACCGCCTCTAAAAGGCGCGTTGGGAGGGGCCGTGGCCAGCCTAGGCGCCGTGGCCAGGCTGTTGGCCTTCTCTCTGTCGCCTAGGGGCAGGTACGAGGCGGGGCAAAGGTTATAAAGCCGAGGCACAGCTGGCGTAATGAACAAGTGGCACGCGGCTCTGCTAGCCGTCTTGGCGGCAGGCGCCTTGGCCTACTTCTTCTTCACCGCGTCAAAGGCGGGCCAAGAGCCCGCCGCTCCAACGACGTGGACTACCGGCGCCGTCCAGACCACAGCCCCCGTCGCCACAACAAGCGTCCAAGCCACAACTGCCGCTACGCCAAGGCAGGAGACTGCCAGCCCCGCTCCTCCCTCGGCGCCTCGGCCAAGGCAGCTGGACAGCCGGAGCTACGAGATAAACTACACCATGACGCTGACCGTTGCGGTGGGCAGCGTTGCGATTTATATGCGCGGCTGGAGTTTAGAGGGCGTGGGCCCGCTTGGCAACTACAGCGTGGGGGAGCTGGCGTTTGACTTACCTCCACACGGGCCCCAGAGGCTTGTGTTTAAAGGCGCCACCGAGGGAGGGGTCATGTACGTGGTGAATTGCGTAGGCGCCCAGTGCGAGTCCTCCGTAGAGCCTGCCAACTACACCCTCCTGGCGATGTTTAGAGGAGGCGCCCGCAGAGAGGTCGGCAACTGCGCCCACTTGGGCTACCAAGGCGTCTTGGTGGAGGAGGAGGGGCCCATCCCCGCCGAGGCTTTAGCCATGTTGCTAACTGGGATCCCCGCCAACGGCACCGGGTACTACTCGGTGAAGAGCTGTCTCGTCGACGGCGTCCCGCTGACGACAAGCGGCGAGGCTAAGCTGGACGTAACGCTGTACGGACAACGCCTAACTATCACAGTGAAGATAGACGCGTCGGCGGTTTCAGCCGGTCCCTACGACGCGGAGAGGTACCGCGCGTTGCTGGCGGAGGCTAAGTCTACGCAGAGGTCTGGGGCTTAGAGAGCCTTTCTATAATTTCCTCCAAGTCGTAGGCGTCGACGCCGGGCGCGCCGCCTTCCACCTCTCTGGCGAACACCGCGTACCTAACCTCCCACCCCCTCGGCGCCAGCGCCTCAGCGGCCTTCTTAAGCCTGGCGGCTTCCTCCGCCGGGTCCGCCCGGCCCCACTTCGCCTCGGCCAGCACCACGTACCTAGCCTCTTCGTTAACTGCGTAGATGTCGACGTCTATCTGCCTCCTCAAGCCGCCTTCTCTTACGTACACCACCTCCTTGGCCACTTTAGACACTGGGTAGAACAGGTGTACCACCTCCCTCATGGCCGCCTCGAAGGCCCAGGGGTAGAAGCCTTCGAGTTCTCTAAGCGCGTGGTCCAAAAGCCTGTCCTCTGGGGCCACGTCTCTCCACCTGTACACAGCCCTCAGCCAAAAGGCGTAGTACCTGTCTCTAATCTGGTAGTAGGGCCTCCTCCCCCTGTACTTGACCAACAGGCCGAGGCCCTCCGTTAAGTCTTTTAAATAGGGGGTGAGGGAGGTGGCCTTGACGCCGGCGTACGACGCTATTTCCTCAAGCTTAGTCCTCCCCCTGGCAATTGCGTCGAGTATGGCCAGGTGGGTCTTGTACTCCCTCCCAAGAGACTCCGCGAGCACCACCTCGGGCTCTGTCTTCAACGGCCCGCCTTCCCCAGCCACTAGAAGCCTCACCGCGTCCTCCACGGCGCGTATCCCCCAGCTGTGGCAGAGCCTGTAGTAGTACGGCACCCCGCCGAAGAGGAGGTAGAACTTAAACGCCTCCTCCCTCCCCACCCCCATGTCGGACAGCCACTGAAAGACAGCCCAGGGCTCGAGCTCTATCAGCTCTAGCACCAAGTCCGCCCTGCCGAAGAGGGGGGCTCCCGCCTCTGCCACAAGCCGCCTGACCATGCCCACTACAGAGCCAGTGATCACGACGCTGGGCTTCTCCTTTGACAAATCCCACTTTTTTTGTAAAATAAAAGGGACCTCCGGCGCCACTTCAATAAACCACTGAAACTCGTCGAAGGCCACAACCCCCCTGTACTTAAACAAGAGGTCGAAAAACTCCTCCCAGCTGCCGGGCTTGACGTAAGAGGGGAGCCCCATCGCCTCTCTCAACGCCTCGCCGTACTCCTCCAACAGCGCCCTAGACGACTTCTTCGGATTGACGAAGAAGTACAGGTGGTCTCTCCCTTCGAGAAACTTCAACACAAGCGCGGTCTTCCCTATACGCCTCCTCCCGTAGACCACGGCGAAGAAAGGCTCCCTAAGCCTAGACAAGAGCGCCAGCTCCCTCTCCCGCCCGTAGAACTTTATTACAGCCATAATTATTACAACTGTAATAAAGTTTAAAAATCTCCCTCAGCAACGCTTCACAGCCCTCAGCCTCCGCACGGCCTCCCCCACGTCGACGCCCGAGGCGAGCAACTCCTCTAAGTGGTACTCCGTGGGTATGCCGTGTTCCATAAGGAGGGGGGCCGCCTTGTCCACGGGGACGTCCGCCTCGTAGACAACACGCGCCGCCTTGTTAAGCCTCAGCACCGCCTCCGGCCTCAGGCGGAAGCCCACGGTGGCGCATACGTCTACGTGCACCCTCCTCACGCCGCCGCGTAGGGGGAGCTCGCCGTACTCCCCAGCCGCGGCCCTCGCCGCCACGGCGGAGGCCTCTGTGACGCACCTCCCCACGAGGCTAGACAGGAGGCCCAGCTGGCTCTGCAAAAGGCCCACAGAGCCGAGGAAGCCCCCCAGCCTCGCCGCCTCGGCTATGCGAGACATCACGTATTCGCGGCTGAGCTCCCCGTCTGCCGACGGCGACATCACCACCAGCTCGGCCTCTCCGCCGAACTGCGCCACGTACGCCAAAGTGGCTAGGCCGAAGGCGTCCGCCAAGGGGCTGCCCAACGTCTCCTCGCAGCCCACGCCCAAGACGTCGCCCCCCACGTCTACGCCTACCACTCTGCCAAATTGAAGCAACGACCTGGCCAGCTCAGAGGGCCGCCTGTAGGCGTCCACCACGTATACAGAGCGCGCCAGCGCCTCCGCCACGCAAATGCCCTGCGTCTTAAAACGCCGCCCCCCACGCTCCACAAAGCTCCTAGGCGTGGCGAGGACGACGCCCTCGCCCACTTTGACAACTTCTCTAAAGCTGTCAAGCGGAATGGGGCCCGGCGTTGGGTCGACCACGAAGCGCTCCCATGGGATGTGGCCCACTGCCTCCTCGCCGGCCAACACAGCCGCCATGACCACGTCTCCGCCGCCTCCAATAGCCAGGTACAGCACGTAAGAGGAAAAAAGCCGTAATTAAACTATGCCTCGGCGTAGAACGCCACCCCTCCCGGCGTCTTGATTTCGGGTCCACTTCATTGTAAACTGTTTTTGGCACTCGCGGCTACAGAACACCCAGGGCTTGTTGACGCAGCAGGTCTTCACCACGATGGGGGCGCCCTGTATTATACGGCCGCAGTTTGTACAGCGGAGCTCCGTCACTTTGGCTACTTTAAGCTCGAACGGCATAGGCCTCCTCGGCCAGGTCCTTGGCCACCACCTCAGCTATCTTCCGCCCGGACATGAGCATGCCGCCGAATATGGGGCCCATGCGGGGGAGGCCGTACACCGCACATACGGCGATGCCGGCCACGTAGAGCCCAGGCGCCACTCTGCCGGTGTGCTCCACCACCAGCTTCTCGGAGACCTCAGACCACGCCGACTTCTCCCCCTGTAGCTGTATCCCCAGCTCAGGCACTTTGCGCGCCGCCACCGACACCACCTCTGCGTCGTGGCCAGTGGCGTCTATCACAGCCTTAGTCTGCGTGTACAGCGGGTCTACGTGCATGCCGGACATTTGGATGGGAGTCCAGATCCACAGAAGCCCGGTGACCCTGGGCGGGTCCCCTCTAAAAATTACGTCGTCTACGTGGACGCCGAGGATGATCTTGGCGCCAGCGTCCACCGCGCCTGTCGCCAGCTTTGCAATCAGCTCGGCGGGGTCCACCGTGTACAGCCCGTCGCCGGCCGGCTTGTACCTCACCCTGAAGTCGCGGAGGATGGGGACCGCCTCCTCCTGCACCACGATTTTAGGTATCATGTTGCCCCCCGGCCCGATGCCGCCGCCGAAGGAGAAGCGCCTCTCGTACACCACCACCTTAAACCCCCTCTCCGCCAGGTACTTCGCGGCGGTGAGCCCCGCAGGCCCGGCGCCCACAATGGCCACGTCCACGTCGCTGTATTCGTACAAGTCCTCAAGCCCGTGTCTAATGATCGCCCTCCCAATTTTCAACTCCATGGCCGCATTTGGAAATGAGTATTAAAGCTTTATCCACACCACATAACCACGTTATCTACACCACCAGCTGCACAGCCTTGCACATCTGCACAATCATCTCAAAGATCTGCTTAAAGTCGCCAGCCCTCTTCAACACCCTCGCCTCCCTCTCGTCGTCGTACACGGGAAGGCCCTGGGACTTCTTCAGTCGGCCAAGGTCTCTACAGATCTCCAACCTATGGCGCAAGAGGAACATCAAGGCACCGTCAGTCCAGTCCAAGGCGTCGCGCAGAGCAGGAAGCCCCTCCCCGCCGGGCCTAACGCCGAGGCTTAGAAGAGCGGCGTAGAAGGCGTCTAGAGAGAACTGCCCAGGCGCCGTCGCCTCGCCCAGCGACACGTAGACAATAGGGCTACCCAGAGCCGCCGCCGCCACCCTTGTGTAAGCCCCGGCGGGCCCCATGGCAAAGGCCACCGTCGGCTTATCCACAGCCCCGATCAGAGAGAGGACGCGCAAGCCGTCCCTAGGCTCATGCGCGTAAGTCACCACCTTCACCACGTCGCCGACCTCAGCCGCCTTTTTAGCCCAGCCCAACAACACCTCAAAAGGCGGCGTCCCCGAGAAGTCGTGCCTACTTGCAATAAGCCTAGTGCGCCCCCTGGCCTGCGCCACGGCCTGAGCAGTCGGCGACTCCGCCTCGACGTCCACGAAGTGGGGCCCCAGCTCCAAGAGTTTTAGGTAAAGCCCAACCCTCTCCTCCTCGCCACGCGCCCAGTGGCCCCCCTCCTCCCGCCTCCGAACGGTAAATATGACGGTCTTACGCGCCACAGCCTCCTCAAGCGCCTTGAACAAATCTTGGCCGACGCCCTCTGCGTAGTCAAGCCTAAACTCCACACAAGGCGCAGTAGAGCCGAGAGCCCTCTCCACGTCAGAAGGCCTTCTAGTAGGCACCGCCGCGCAGATTAATACCCCATATAGAGCCCCCTTAAGACTATTTATAAGCCTTCAGCCAGCAGAGCCTACAGTCTACACACTGCGGACCTCCGTAGAACTCCTCGGGGTCGAACACCACTCTGTCTGCCAGGGCTCCCAGGGCGCTTCTCAGAGCCTTTCGAAGCTCCTCGATCCTGACGCGGGTCCGGGGGGCGTGTTGTACGTGGTTTTTAAACAAGAGGATGTGCGCGTCTGTGGCTGAGAGGATGTGGCGTAGGACTTCAAAATCCCGCTTCTCGTAGCCTGGGGTGTATACGTATGTTATAAATCCGCGCCGTAGTCGATTCCACGCCTCGGCCACCTCTCTGTAGTTGTGCGGATCTGCGCTGAGGTGTACTACGAAGTTGGGGGGCAGGGCCGCGTCTGCCACAAAGAGGGATTTTGTGTAGGTGTAGAACACCTTGTCGCCGTGCCTCTCGGCGGCGGCGGCCCACTTGTTTAAGTACTCCACGTCGTAGAAGTCGCCAGACACGTGTAGCCTAATTACTCTGTGCGGCAGTAGGCGTAGGTATCTGTCGACGACGTCGGCGAAGTCCTTCCTCTTAGAGAGGTGGTAAGACGCGGCCTCCCTCACGTAGGCCCTCCAGTTGGCGATTTCAAACACGGCGTAGCACCACTTTACGCAGAAGTTGGTGTGGCCGGGGCACGTCACGACGGGGGGAAGGGAGAAGAAGGGGATTGGGCCCATCTTGCCGTTGCCAATTGTAAAAGGCCCTGCCCACCACTTCCCCACTCCGACAAGCGCCGGGTCGAACGGCGTTTTCGCCAGGCATTCCAAGTCGCCGCAGTTCGCCCAGGCGTCTGCCAGCGACTTGGCCAGCTCGCTTTCGAGAAGCCGCTTCGCCTCGTCGACGCGCCACAACATTATGTATATTTAACCAGTGAAGTTTATGGACTTTGCCACCGCCTTGGCGCGGATTAGAGAGGCGTCTCCCCGCCACCGGCTGGACATAGGGGACCCCGACGTGCCGCCGCCGCAGGAGTTGCTCGAGGCGTTGGCGAAGGCGGGGGACCTGCATTACGGGCCTCCTGAGGGCCTCCCCGAGTTTAGAGAGGCCGTGGCTGAGGCCTTCGGCGTGGAGCCAGGCGAGGTGGTGGCCACCGCCGGGGGGAGGCACGGCCTCGCCGCCTTGATGTGGCACTTCCGCAAGAAGAGGCTGCTCACGCCCAGCCCCTACTATCCGGGGTATTTCGACATCGCCGAAGTATTTGGGCTACGGCTGGAGCTGGTGCCCACAGACCGCTCCTGGACCCCCTCTTTTACAGAGAGGGGCGTGTACGTGGTGAACTACCCCAACAACCCCACCGGCGTGGTTTTGCCGCGGGAGAAGGTGAGGGAGCTCGTGGACGCGGCTGAGTTTGTAATCAGCGACGAGATTTACAGAGACATCGTATTTGGCGAATTTACGTCGCCTATGGAGCTTAGCTCTTCGGTGGCCGTGGTGTACAGCTTTTCAAAAGTCTTCTCGGCGCCGGGGCTTAGGGTAGGGGCCGTCATAGGCCCCCGGGAGGTGGTTAGGGAGGTGGCTAGGTTCAACAAGGCCACTATAAACGTCCCCTCCACCGCGGCGCAGAGGGCGGTGGCCGAGGCCGCCCACGTCTTGCCCAGGAGGCGGGCCGAGATCTCTCGGATCTACGGCGAGAGGGTGCGCCTTGCGGAACAGACGCTGAGGCTTAAGTTCGCCAGGCCCCAAGGCGCGTTTTACGTATTTCCCCAAGTCGGCGATGGAGACGCGTGTTTTGAAAAGGCGCTTTCTAGAGGAGTGGCGCTGCTACCGGGCTCGCTGTACGGGTCGCGGAGCAACGTCAGAATCGCGCTGGTGGAAGACTCCGGCAGACTCGCCGAGGCTTTCAACCTCGTCAACGAGGCTTGCACATGAGGTGCGCAAGGGCCTGCGCCTGGGGCGGAGGGACCGTCATCAACGCCATCGCCACGGGCCACGGGGCCGCGTTCCCCATCTCGCTGAGGATAGAGGCCGAGGTTTGCCTCGCCGAGGCAGACCGCGTCGAGACCTACGCAGAGGTGGACGTGGCCCCCATTTACAAAATTATCGAGGCGGTGAGGAGGGAGTTCGGCCTAGGCCCGCTCTCGGTGCGGTTCTCCGGCGACCTGCCCACCGCCGGGGGCTTGAAGTCGAGTAGCGCGGCAGTGAACGCCCTTATTAGGGCGGCGGCGCAGCTGGGGGGGAGGGAGGCGGACTTGTTCGACGTGGCTAGGATGAACGCCAGGCTAAGCCGAGAGGTGGGGATAAGCGTCACTGGGGCCTTCGACGACGCAGTGGCCAGCGCAGTGGGGGCCTCGTATTTGACAGACAACTGGAAGCTTGTGGCAATTAGGCGCCTCGACGTCGTTGGGAAGGCGGTGGTGCTGGTCCCCCCGTGGCCGAAGCAGAGGCAGAAGATAGAGGAGATGAGGGCCCTGGCCCCCGTGATTAGATTCGCCGTGGCGCAGGCGGGGCTGGGCATGTGGAGAGAGGCCATGTTGATAAACGCCATCGCCTACGGATACGCCCTCGGCTACCCCCCGGAGCCCCTCCTCACAGCGCTGAAGATGGGGGCAGTCGGCGGAGTCTCCGGCACGGGGCCCTCCCACGTGTTTATAACAGAAGACCCAGAGCCGCTGGCCGAGGCCCTTTCAAAATTCGGCAAGACGTACGTAGCGGAAATACCCCAAGGCCCGTGCCAAGCCTAGTAGACCTCGACAAACGTCCCCAGCTTGCTCGTCGCGGCCTTGTACGTCTTTCCGTTTACCACGACCTCGTCTAACTGCTCGCCCAGTATGTACAGGGACCGCCAGCGGCCTTGTGTAAAAACTGCGTCTCCCCTCTTCGACACTTCGACGGCGCTGTCGTCTGTATATACAGTCCACTTCCCATCTCCGTATATCAACAGCCCGTCCTCCACGGGCACTGCGGAGCCGGCCCTTACGTAAAGCGGCATCTGGGCCTCTGAAGTCGTCCAGGTGGGGCCTATAAACGTCCTCCCCGTGTGTACGTCTATCCACACCCCCCGGGGGAGGTACACGTCTCTGCTACTAACTCCCTTGTCCACAATGGGGGCGTACAACAGGTGGGGGCCTACCATGTACTGGTCGTTGATCTTAAAGGCGTCTTCGTCGTCTGGGAACTCTAAGCCCAGGGGCCTCACAATGGGGACTCCCCTGCGGTGGGCCTCTACGGCGAGGTGCCAGAGGTACGGCAGAAACCTCAGCCTAGTCCTCACCGCCTCTACGGCCATCTGCCTATACCTCGTGGGGAGCTGGAACACCTCGGCGTCTGGCGCCCCCTTGTCTCTATGAATTCTAAACAGGGGGAAGAAGGCGGCGGCTTGGTACCAGCGGGCGATTAGCTCGTAGTCTCCCAACCCGGCGAAGCCCCCCACGTCGCATCCCACAAAGGGCACGCCGGAGGCGGAGAGACCGAGCACTGCCATCAACGTGAGGCGGAGCCCCTCCCAAGTGCTGGGCACGTCGCCTGTCCAAAGCGCGGCGTACTTCTGAATGCCGAGGTAGCCGGAGCGGGACAGGATGAAGGGCCTCTTCCCAGCCATCTCAAGCCCCCTGTAGGTGGCCTCCGCCTCGAAGTAGGGGTACAGCCCTCTTACCTTCTCGTGCGGGACTTTGCCCGCCGGCGTGTTGTGGTAGGCCCCCCGCGGCGCCTTGCAGTACAGCTCCTCTCTAGTCAGCGGATGAGGCGTGGCCCCCGCAAGCGCGTATATCCTACTCCTATTGGCCAAGACGTCGCAGTTAAACACCGTGGGCTCGTTCATGTCCAGCCACACGCCGTCTATGTCGTACGCCGAGGCGAACTCGGCCACCAACTGAGCCCACAGGTCTCTACACCTGGGGTTTAAGAAGTCTGGGAGGGCCGAGAGGCCGGGCCAGCCCTGGGCGAGGTAGAGCTCGTCGTTCTCAGTGGTCATCAGACAGCGGAGCAGTTTTTCAAAAGGCTCGTAGCCGGGCTCCGCCTTTATGTAGGGGTCTAATATGGCCACCACCTTGACGCCCCTCTCGTGGAGCGTCTTGACAAAGCCCCGGGGGTCTGGGAACTTTTTCAAATCCCAGGTAAACTGCCTCCTCCTGTCCATGTAGTCGATGTCTAAATACACGGCGTCCACCGGCGTGTGGGCGGCGGCCTCCTCAACGACGGCGTATACGGCGTCTTGAGGCTCGTAGGAGTAGCGAGACAGGTGGACCCCCAGCGCCCACCTCGGCGGCAAGAAGGGCCTCCCAGTGGCCTCCGCATACACCTCGTACACCTCAAGCGGCGTGGGGCCGAAGAATAGGTACAGCTCAGGCCGGTTCTCCACCGCTATGGACACCTCGTCGAATTTAGAAAAGCCCACGTCCGCCACGCCGTAGGCCGGGCTGTTCACCGCAAGGCCGTAGGCAACGCCTCCTGTTATAAACACTAAGAAGGGGATAGAGGCGTACAGCGGGTCCATCCCCAGCTGATAGGCGTAGAGGTCGTTGTTAAACAAGACAAACCTCCCCCTGCGCCTATCCACCGGGTACGCCCTGGTGCCCAGGCCAAAGACGTGCTCCCTAAGCCCCAACCTCTTGCGAACAACGACGCCACTGCCCACCGCCTCAATTTCTAACGACGCCTCGACGCCGCAACAAGAGGCTTTTAAAACTCTGCCGTCGAACTCCGCCTCGGGCAAAGGCTCCCCACCGGGCAGGTCAAATGTGAGCAACTGCTCGCCCAGCGACAGCTTTACGCTCTTCCTGCCGAGTTCAAGAGACACAGACCGAGGGAAAGGACTGGGCTTAAGACAGTTTCCCAGTAATCTCGTTAGTAAGCTTAGCCGCCAGCACCTCTAGCTGTTTTCTAATCTCCGTAATTCTCGCCCTAGTCTCGTCGCTCGTGGCCATGTATTCCAGCTCCTTAGCCAAGACGATGCCCTCGTGGAGGTAGTGGTCGAGTCTTAACAAGGCCGCGGTGTTGACGTCTTTGTAAATCTTCGGCGCGAGCTCCTTTTCGAGACACTCCCAGTGAACTGGGCCTTTTGCGTAGAACGTGAATATCTGCCCCTCGATTATGTCCTCGCCGCATAGGGCACACTTCCATCTTTTTAACTGGCGCATGCGAAAAAGACGAGTTGTCCTTATAAAGATTAGATGCTGTGGCGGCGTCTGATGTCTTCTAGTAGCTTGGCCAAGTGGGGGGCGGAGGCTTTTAGCTTGTCGATTGCTGTGTCTAGGTCGTCGTATGGAGATATGCCGTAGCGCGCCAGCGTGTATGCGTGGGGCCCTAGCAAAGAGGCCACCGATGTCATGTTCACCCTGTGTATCCAGTTTAAAAAACCCTCCGTAGCGCCTTGTGGCTATACGCGGCGTAGGTTCTAGCAGAACTCTATGCGGTGGGCAACGTGTAAGTCGATGGCAAAGAGTGTAGAGTTTTGGGCCGACGCCGTCCGGCGCAGTGATGTAGTTATGTGGGAGAGATTTTGGCTCGGGGAAGGGCTGTAAATGGCGCGTCTTTGTACGGCAGGATCAGAGGGCTCCTACGTAACGCGTCAACGGCAGGTGGGCGTCGATGGGAGTTGAGGCGCGCGCCTACTAGGTCGGCCTGAGCTGAGCCGAGGGGCCGCGAGTGGCGGCTCTTATCGCCATAAGTGCATGGAGGCGTCATGCTGGAAAAAAGTTAAAATACTTGGCTTATTGGCGGTGGCATGGGTCTTAAGATTAATAGGCCGCGCCGCGGCTCGATGGGCGTATATCCGAGGAAGCGTGCGGCGGATATTGTGCCTAGGGTGCGCACCTGGCCGGAGGTGAACTTGGGCAGGCCGACGCTCTTGGGCTTCGCCGCCTATAAGGCCGGCATGTTGCACGTAGTGGTGGTTGACGACAGGCCTACCAGCCCGCTGTACGGCAAGGAAATTGTTAGAGCCGTCACTGTGCTCGACGCACCCCCTCTCTTCGTCGCTGGCTTTAGGGTGTACACCCTCGACCCCACTAATGGGTACAAGGTTGCGGCGGCAGAGGCGTGGGCCTCGGAGCTGCCTAAGGACCTGGGGCGCATCTTAACCCTCCCTGAAAAATTTGACACAGAAAAACAGCTGAAGGCGGTGGAGGAGTATAAAGACGTGGCTGTCGACGTGAGGGCCATCGTGGCCACTCAGCCGCGCCTCTCTGGCATTGGGAAGAAGACTCCGGAGATTTTAGAAATCCCCATCGGAGGCGTGCCCAGCGTTGACGAGAGGATAAAGTTCGCCATATCTCTACTGGGCAAGACAGTCTCTCCCAAAGACGTCTTTACGCCGGGTCAGCTGGTCGACGTAGTTGCCATAACAAAGGGCAAGGGGTACCAGGGCGTAATTAAGAGGTTCGGCGTGACGATACTACCAAGGTGGCATAAACATAGGAAGGGGCACAGGAGGACGGGCACCATCGGCCCGCAGGCCCCCGCGTTGATGTTCACACAGCCCAGGCCCGGCCAGATGGGCTTCCACCAGCGCACTGAGTACAACAAGCGGGTTGTAAAGATTGGCGAAAACGGCGCCGAGATTACTCCAAAGTCCGGCTTTCCGCACTACGGTGTGATTAAAGGCCCGTACATACTTCTGCAGGGGTCGGTGCCAGGCGCCAGGAAGAGGCTTGTGGTTTTGAGGTACCCCGTTAGGCCGCCTAAGAAGGCGCCGCCTGCCTCGGAGCCGCAGGTGGTTTGGGTAAGCAGTCAAGTTTTATAAATTGGTCTATTATGAGCGCCGTGGTGAGCGAAGTCTTGGTAAAGTTTAAGCAACTGGACCTCAGCCCCTACATACAGCCGCTTGAGGAGAGGCCGGCGACTAAGCTAAAGGTATACGACCCCAACGGCGCGTATGTAGCCGACATAGACGCCCCAGTCCACTTCCTAGAGCCGGTGAGGGTGGACCTTATACGCAGGGCGTATCTCAGCGCCTTGACGGCGCGGTTCCAGCCGAAGGGGGTGTACGAGGGCGCCGGGAAGGAGCACAGCTGCGAGTCGTTCGGCGTGGGCCTCGGCATTGCGAGAATTCCGCGGTACAAGGGCTCGCTGTGGCCGAGGGGCTGCTTCGCGCCGAACACAGTGGGCGGCAGGAGGGCCCACCCGCCGAGGCCTGAGAAGAGGCTACACGAGGAGATAAACAAGCGGGAGAAGAACTTGGCGATCAGGTCCGCCATTGCGGCCACGGCGTATAAGTCTTGGGTGTCTAAGAGGGGGCACGTGGTGGATAAAGTCCCCGCGTTGCCTCTGGTGGTTATGGACGACGTGGAGAAGATCGGGAAGGCCAAAGACGCCAGAAAGCTGTTCGAGGCCCTGGGCCTCTGGCCGGACGTGGAGAGGGCGGCCCGCGGCGTAAAGATCAGGGCTGGCAAGGGCAAGATGAGGGGGAGGAGGTACAAGGAGCCTAAGAGCGTCTTGGTGGTCGTCTCCGACGTCGATGCGCCGCTGGTAGACGCCGTGAGGAACTTCCCGGGCGTAGACGTGGTTGCCGTAAACCAGTTAAACATGTTGGTGTTGGCCCCCGGCGGGGAGCCGGGGAGGCTGACGCTGTGGACTGTCAAGGCTGTTGAGAAGTTGAGGGGCTTGTTCTTATGATTAGGCGAATTGTAGTCACGGAAAAGGCTCTGAGGCTGGCTGAGAAGGAGAACAAGATAACGGTGATTGTCGACAGGTCGGCCACTAAGAAGCAGATCGCAGACGAGGTGAAGAGGCTCTACGGCGTGGAGGTGGAGGAGGTGAACACCTTAATCACTCCGCGGGGGGAGAAGAAGGCCTACGTAAAGCTGTCTAAAGAACACAACGCGATGGACTTGCTCAGCAGGCTAGGCGTCCTTTAATCCGTTCGTGGGTTCGTCGTCACAAGTCGGAACTAAAGACCCTCTTCACCGGCTTTTCTCTACAACTACGATTTAAAGCTTTCTAAGTAGTCTAAGCCAGGTGGCGATGGACTCGCCGCCGG
>JAVZUI010000006.1:51925-67170 GCA_038879095.1 Pyrobaculum sp.
TACTTCTTTCTTATAAGCCAGTACTGCGTGGCTAGTCCGCGCATTACCAGGTAGGCCGCGAACATGTTTACTAAAACTTTGGACTGGCCCCTCCTCACAAGGCCTCTTACGTACTGCTCTGGGTAGTCTCTGGCCACTGGGTTTCCCCGCTCGGCGGCTTCCCTCGCCCTTAGGGCTAGGAGGCGCACCCCCACGTCTCTAAGCCACTCTTTGAAGGCCTCCACCTCTTTACAATAGGCCTTTGCGATGTCGCTGTCTAGGAAGTGGCGCCAGTACAGTTCTAGCTCTTTCAACACGGAGTCCACTGGGTAAAATGCGGGGGTCTTTATATGAGTTACCCCTGGTAGTGGCCTACGGCGATTTTCCTCTTCACCTCTACGCCGCAGTTAGGGCATTGGAGCGTCATGCCGCGGCGCTTTAAGACAGAGCCGCATTTAGGACAGCGGGAGAGGACGGAGCCGTAGGTGGCCCCTCTTATGGACACCACCAGGGGCGGCCCGTGTGAGGAGGCCACCTTAGCTCTTACGTAGTCCCCGATTCCCAAGTCGCCGTCGGCTAAGAAGTACGGCAGGACGCTTGTGGTGTGGTACTTAAGCTCCTCCACCTCCCTGCCGTTCTCTACTGCGAAGCATTTCAGCTGGTAGGCCCTCCTCCCCTTGCCTGTGACGATGCAGTACACCACCGCTCCCGGCGGAGGAATGGCAGAGTTTTTCAAAGGCTTGACCACAGCCGCGTGGGCCTTCGGGTCGTAGGCGGCCACGCCTACGGCCGACGCTATGTACCTGTGGTCTTCTTGGTAGGCGGCTCCCTTTGTCTCGTACTCCTCGGCGTATGCCACCTCCTCGCCTGGTATGACTATTTTCTTCACACCCGGCGTATAGTAGAAACTTAATAAAGTTTTTAACCTAGGGCCTTAGGCGTGGCGTGTACGTCATGTCTTTTAAGTTCCACAGCCGGGAGGAGGTGGAGAGGTTCCTCACTTTCCTAGAGCGGCACTTAAAGACGAACTACCTCGTGGACACCAAGTTATTCCACGTCTACGTACAGCTCGAGGGAGAGGGCAAGGAGCTGGAAGACGCCGTTGCCCTAGTGAAGAGGCTGGCCGGCCTCGCCAAGGGGGGCAAGACCCGCCGCCAGATCCCCTTGCTCGTATTGTTTAGAGACGCCGAGCTTGCGAGGCCGGTGCCGCCGGAGGTGATAGCAGACGCCCTCACTCTCATGGGCCGCCCGTCCCTAGTGAGGGGGGACGTCTTGGAGACAGACGCCGGCTATGAAGAGGTGTTAAGCGTAGTTGAGAGGCTTTCCCGCCTTTACGAAGAGGCGGAGAGGATGCCGTTGACGCCGCAGGCCAAGAGGATCGTCGTGACCTACGCCTTCTACGCCAAGAGGCCCGTCGACGCCGCGGCGGAGGACTTGGCCAAGGCGGGGCTGTTGAACAGGGGATCGGTGCTCAGCCTGAGGATGCCCCTGGAGGAGGCGAGGAAAAGGCTATTATCTTTAAATACGGCTGGCAGAAGTGCCACGTGATCAACCTAGAAATTGTAAGACTAGACGACAAATATCTAGAGATTAAGGTAAAGGGGGAGACCTACACCCTATTCTCCCCTCTCGTGGAGTACTTGTCTAACGACCCCGACGTGGAGTATGTACAATTTGACGTAGACCACCCGCTACAGGAAAATGCGTATTTTAAACTAAAGGTCCGCAACGGCGAGCCGCTACAGGTGGTGCAGAGGGCCGTCTCCAAAATACTCAGCGACGTGGAAGAGCTGGAGAGGGGCTTCTTCGGTGATTCTAGTACTAGCTGAGTCGGCGCTTGAGCTTGTCCCTCCGGAGCTCTGGCGCCATCCGGCGGTAGTCGCAGACGCCAGGAGGAGGGGGCGTAGGCCGGGGGAGGTGTTGCTAGACAGGTCTAGGCACCACCCGGCCATGGGCTTGTTAAAAGACGCGGCGAGGAGGGGGAGGCCGGACATAGTACACCAGGCGCTTCTGGCCTTTCAGTACAGCCCCCTGGTCAGGAGGGGGCTGGGCGCCGCGTATGTACACACGAGGGGCGACTTCGTGATTGAGGTCAAGCCGGGCACTAGGATTCCGAAGAACTACAACAACTTCGTCGCATTGGTGGAGCAGTTGTTTAAAGTGGGGAGGGCGCCGCCGGAGGGGGAGCCGCTGCTGATTTTACACAGAATGGACTTGGCGACCTTGTTGGCCAAGCTTGGGGGGAGGTGGGCGGTGATGCACGAGAGGGGGGCTAAACTGCCGCTGTGTAAGCTCGGCGAGGTGGTTAAGGACAGAGTTGTGGTGGTGGGCGGGTTCCCGCACGGAGACTTCGATGCGCGTTGGGTAGTGGAGAGGGCGGATGCGGCCTATAGCCTAGGGGAGGAGCCTCTAGACGCGGCGCAGGTGGTTTGTAAAATAACCACCGCGGCTGAGTGCGCGCTGGGGATGCTCTAACGGCGAATTTATAAACTATGTACCTAGACGCCTCGTGGAGTTTCAAATTTACTTGAAGAAGAGGGGGAGGTGGCGGCGCTGGTTGGAGTTCGTAAGAGGGATCGGCAGGCCCTACGTCCTCGACGTCGGCCTCCTCGACACCGCTAGGTCTCCCATAACGGCGGCGTTGGAGCTAGAGGATGCATCTCCCGAGGCGTTGGTCCTGCCCCGGCTGAGCCCCAAGGAGTTGGACTGGTATGTCATGTTCGCCGACGCTTTAGACGTCAAGAGGCTGGTTCTCCCGCCCCCGCCCACCCTGGAGGAAATAGGAGAGGTGTACGACAAGGCCGTCGGCTACGGGGTAGAGGTCAACTGGATCTACGGCGAGGGGCCGATGAGCCGTGTGAAAGACGTGGAGGTGGTGGCGAGGGAGGTGAAGCCCACGGCCGCTAGAGTTGTCTACGACCCCGTGAAGGCGAGGGGGATGAGGGAGATCTACTACACAGTCGTCGCGCTTGGGGGCTACATAAGAGAGATCTACTTGTCTAATAGGAGGGGGGAGCGGGGGCCTCGGCTCCCCCCCTTCGACCCAGTGGGGAGGATTAACTACACAGAGCTGTTACAGGCTCTCTACTTGTTAAAATGGGAGGGGCGGGCCACCATTAGACAAGCCCCGCAGTTCTTCAACGAGCTGGAGCTACAGGTCAGGATGGGCTCAGAGGTCTTAGAGGCCGCGCGTAACGCGGGGGTGTCTAAAAAAGTCCAGCGGCGGGTGTCGGCCATATTAGACGAGTTGATGGCCTAGTGGCGTCCGCAAGCTACAACGAAACATTTATATAAATGAAGAAAGGCGCGGCCATGGACAGGAAAATTTGGGTGATACTGCTCGTGGCGTTGGCGGTTTTTATAAACGCCGCCCGCGTGGTGGTTGGGTACGACGACCCCAGGGCATTGGACGAACTCAAAAAATTAAATAAGACCGGCGATATCGCAGTTTTGAAACATATCAAGGAGATAAAGGCGGTTGTGCTAAACGTGCCTGATCACAAATTAGATAAGATAAAGAGGCTGAACTACACAAGATACGTGGAGGAGGACGGCGTGGCGTACGCCGTGGGGTTTGCAAATTATACCGACGTCCAGTGGAACGTGAAGATGATCAACGCGCCTTTGGTGTGGGACGCCTACTTCCCCACGTTGGGCGACTACGCCTTCGGATCGGGGGTGGTGGTAGCCTTGCTCGACACTGGGATAGACTACACGCACCCAGAGCTGACGGGGAAGGTGACCTACTGTATAAACACGGTGGGCACTAGGCTATACAAAGGCACAAACTTAAAGAACTGCGCAGATAGGAACGGCCACGGCACTCACGTCGCCGGGATAATAGCTGCGTCTCTTAACAACGCCAGCGTGGCCGGCGTGGCCCCCAAGGTGAGGCTTATCGCCGTGAAGGTGCTCAGCGACAGCGGCTCTGGTTATTACAGCGACATAGCAGAGGGCATTGTAGAGGCGGTGAAGGCCGGGGCTTTAATATTGTCCATGTCGCTCGGCGGCTCCTCCGACGCGCAGGTGCTTAGAGACGCGTCGTACTGGGCTTATCAACAAGGCGCCGTGCAGGTAGTTGCCGCCGGCAACTCAGGAGACGGGAACCCCTCCACAGACAACGTGTCGTACCCTGCTAAATACAGCTGGGTCATTGCAGTAGCCGCCGTGGATCAAAACGGAGCGGTCCCCTCTTGGTCTAGCGACGGCGTGGAGGTAGACGTGGCGGCCCCAGGCGTCAACGTTTTGTCCACATACCCAGGCGGGAGGTACGCCTATATGTCCGGCACCTCCATGGCCACGCCCCACGTCACTGGAGTAGTGGCGCTGATCCAGTCTATAAGAATCGCCCTTGGGAAGCGTACGCTCACTCCAGACGAGGTCTACCAAGTGCTGACTACCACCGCCAAGGACATAGCGGCGCAGGGCTTCGACGTATACAGCGGCTACGGCCTAGTGGACGCATACGCCGCTGTGCAAAAGGCGGCGTCTCTGAGCTAAAATCATAAACTTTTTATATATATTTCAACACGTCTATATGCCCACGTGGACAGAGTACATATTTTATAAAAAATTGGGGAAAACGCCGGCGCCCGGCGAGGTGGTGGAGGTAGTCCCCGACTTAGTGGGGTTCCACGACCTCACCGGCTACCACGTCTTGGAGGTGTTGGAGAAGATGGGGATGGAGGTGTACGACAAAAACCGGGTGGTAGTTGCGTTCGACCACCTGTCCCCTCCGCCTACGCAAAGGGCGGCGGAGATAATGGTGTATATCAGAAAGCACGTCAAGTCGCTGGGGTTGCCCAATTTCTACGACGTGGGCGGCGGCATATTGCACCAGATAATTCTCGAAAAGTACGCACTGCCGGAACAGGTCATATTCGCCGCCGATTCGCACACCAACACGGCCGGCGCAGTGGGCGCATTTGCCCAGGGGCTGGGGGCCACCGACATAGCGGCTACGCTTAAGCTAGGCAAGACTTGGCTGGTGGTGCCCACCCCCTTCGCCGTGAGGGTTACTGGGAGCTTTCCCGTCGGCGTGATGGGCAAAGACGTGGCTCTACACCTCTTAGGCGTCTTCGGCGCCGAGGGGTTCAACGGATACTCCGTGGAGGTGTTTGTGGAAAAGGCGAGGTCCTTCCCCATGGACGACAGAGCCACCGTGGCGAACATGTCCACTGAAATGGGCGCAGACGCCTTAATGTTCATACCCGACGAAGTGACCTCCGAATACTTGAAGGCCGCCCGCGGCGTGGACTACGCCCCGCCTGCGCTTGAGCCTGGGCGGTACCACGACAAGTACGTGGTGGAGCTCAACAAACTAGAGCCCCTAGTGGCCGCCCCGCACAGCGTAGACAACGTGAAGTCTGTGAGAGAGGTGGAGGGGGTGGAGGTGGACCAAGTGTTCATAGGCTCGTGTACAAACGGCCGCCTCAGCGACATAGAGGTGGCGGCTAAGATTTTGAAAAACGGCAGAGTCAAGTCTAGGTGTATCGCCATCCCCGCCAGCTACGACGTGTTTAGAAAAGCCATGGAGCTGGGCTACATAGACGTGTTGACAAAGGCGGGGTGCGTCGTCACGTACGGGACCTGCGGGCCGTGCCTAGGTGGGCACTTCGGCGTGGCGGGGCCCGGGGAGGTGGTCCTCACCACAAGCAACAGGAACTTCAAAGGACGCGTCGGGCACCCAGAGGCCAAGGTATACTTGGCAAACCCGGCCGTTGCCGCCGCCACTGCGCTCACCGGCAAGATCACAGACCCA
The DNA here is from genome assembly GCA_038879095.1 of Pyrobaculum sp. Lineage (GTDB taxonomy): Archaea > Thermoproteota > Thermoprotei > Thermoproteales > Thermoproteaceae > Pyrobaculum. The sequence goes on from JAVZUI010000006.1 coordinate 57,666, forward strand.
AGGCCCTTGTTATATACCTAGACAGGGGGCTCTATATACCAACTTTTAAGAATCTACACGTTTCCAGCTTTATGAAACACCTTCTAACTCTGCTAGAATTTAAAAGACACGAGGTGGAGTACCTGCTTAGGCTGTCCCGCGACTTTAAGACCAGGTACCTCGCCGGCGAGGTGTACACGCCTCTTTTCCCAGGGCGCGTCGTCGTTTTGTATTTCGAAAAGCCGAGCACGAGGACGAGGCTCTCTTTATCAGCCGCCGCGGCGCAGTTGGGCATGCAGCCCGTGTACACCACGCCCAGCGAGTTGCAGATAGGAAGAGGCGAGACAGTGGCCGACACCATGAGAGTAGTGTCGCGCTACGCCGCCGCGTTTGCCGCCCGTGTTTACAAACACGAGACGCTGGAGGAGGCGGCGGCCCACAGCTCTATCCCCGTGATTAACGCCTTGTCTGACAGACACCACCCGCTCCAGGCGTTGGCAGACGCCTTGACTCTATGGGAGAGGACTGGAAAACTCCACGGCGTCAAGGTGGCGTTTATAGGAGACGTCTCTAACAACGTGGCGACGAGCCTCGCCGTCGTCGGGGCGAAGCTGGGGTGGGAGGTTCGGCTTGTGGGGCCCAAGCCTCTGTGGAACACAAAGCTAGCAGACCTCCTGGCCGAGGATTTGACGGCCACCGGCGGAAATATCTACTTCACAGATTCTATAAACGAGGTCGCCGGCGTCGACGGGGTATATACAGACGTCTGGGTCTCAATGGGGTTTGAAAAAGAGGCCGAGGAGAGGCGGGCCATGTTGAGGCCATACCAGGTAAACAGGAGGGTTATGGAGGTGGCAGGCCGCCGGGCCGTCTTCCTACACTGCCTGCCCGCCCACAGAGGAGAGGAGGTGACCGACGACGTCATCGACGGCCCGCAGTCCGCGGTGTGGGACCAGGCTGAGAATAGGATGCACACGGCAAAGGCGGTGTTTGCCTACCTGCTCCGCCAGTAAACTGCCCGGGGGTCAAAAGTATTAGGTCTTATGCGTCGAGTCTAATCGCGGCTGGTGTACAGTCAGCAAAGAGCCGTCTGTGGGCAGTTCTTTTAACACAAGACTTGTGAGCGTGGACACCACGCCTCTTATCTCGCGTATGTTCTCTATTACTGCGTTTAGCTCCTCGGTGTTCTCCGCCACTACCTTAACCACAACGTCGTACTCGCCAGTCACCTCGGCCACCGACACCACGTTTCTAAGCGCGGCCACCCTCCTCGCCACCGAGGTGGTGTAGACGTTGTTGGCGACCTTAAGCCACACATACGCCTCTATGTGTCTGTTAACCCTCGCCTTGTAGGCCCTCCCAGTGACCTTCTCCAAAATTTCGAGGAGATCCTCGTCTCTGAGCCGCCTGGCGTTGCTCCTCTTCACCTCCTCCACCACCTTGTCCACGACCTCAGGCGGCACGGAGATGCCCATGCGCTCTAGTCTGTGCTGCACCGCCTTCCTCCCGCTGTACTTGTCAAGAGAGAAGTCCCTCACACGCCCCACCACCTCGGGGGGAATCGGCTCGTAGGTCTCTGGGTTTGCCAACACCCCCGCCTGGTGCACCCCCGCCTTGTGTGTAAACACGTTCTCGCCGACGATGGGGAACGTGGGCATTACCGTGACGCCGCTGGCCGCCTCCACCATGGCCGTAATCTCCGGCAACTTGTCCAGCCTCACCAAGGCTACTCCCTTGTGGTAGTAATACGCCGCCGCGAAGGCTTGCAGGGGGGTGATCCCGGCCCTTTCGCCCAGGCCGTTTACTGTGGTGTGCACCACGTCCGCGCCGCCCTCCACGGCGGCGAGGCTGTTGGCCACCGCCATCCCAAAGTCGTTGTGCGCATGTATGTCGAGACCGACGCCGGGCACCGCAGCTCTTATTTTAGAAAACACCTCCCTGGCTCTGTCCGGCGTAAAGACGCCCACGGTGTCCGCGATGCTTACGCGGTCTGCGCCGGCGCCGTACGCCGTCTTCACCACCTGGACTAAGTAGTCGAGGTCGGCTCTGGAGGCATCTTCGGCGGTGAACCTTACCTTCACGCCGTGCGACTTTACGAGGGACACCATCTCTGCAATTATCTGGAGCGCCTCCTCTCTACTCTTCTTATGCTTGTACTTGAGGTGCACGTCGCTGACTCCGTAGAAGACGGCTACTCTGTCTGGCTCGAGGGAGGCGGCCGTCTCTAAGTCTTGCTTCACCGCCCGGCTGTGGACAACTATTTCGCTTCTTATCTCGCCGCTCTTCTTCAAGGCCACAATTTTCTTAATTGCAGACTTTATGTCGGGCGCCACGTTGGGGTCGCCGACTTCAATCATCGCGACGCCGATGTCGGACAACGCCTTAGCAATTCTGACGCGCCAATCTTCTGAAAACACAACGCCGGGGGTCTGCTCGCCCTCTCTTAGAGTTGAGTCGAGAATTCTAGGGTGTCTTTCCCCGACGACATGCCACCTAAATAAGACGTATATATAAATCTTTCAGTCTCTATATAACGCGAGGCCAAAAGAGTTATTTAGAGTAATATCGGTGGTCACGTGTACTGGTGCGAGGAGCTTAATCTGCCGGTGCTAGACCCCAAGGCCCACGTGGGGGTGTGTAGTAAATTTGTCGAGGTGCGTATCACCCAACCCGCCGACCCGAGGCCCGCGTTTAGAAAAGACCTAGAGGCGGCCAGAGAGGCCGTGAAGTACGAATTCGGCGACGTGAAGCTGGCGGAGTTGCTCATCCCCATGGACGAGGTGGTCCTCTTAAACAAAATACCGGGCTACGCAGACCAGGCCGACGAGGTGGTGGTGAGGGGGAGGGTCGTGGGGCACCGTTTTTACGACGTGTTGGAGAAGAGGTGGAGGTTTAGGCCTCTTTACGAGGGGGTGGCCACCATGCTTGTAGAGAGGCTGGGATACTGGGCGGTGGTAGACATGGACGAGCTGCCGGTGGGGTACGACATACACCCAGAGAGGGTGGTAGAGGGCGTGTTGCCTGAGGAGAAGTATAGACACGTCGCCGTCTCCACGCGCGACGGCAAGACCCACGGAGTGGCTAAGTTGTTCCGCGGCAGGAGGCTACACGTCGTCAAGTCGTGGAGGGCCAAGCCCCCTCTGCCGCCGGGTAGAAAGACGACGTTAGAAGAGGCGGCGTTGTTAAACAAAGAATTCATAGAACGAAAGGCAAAAGAAGCTATCGAGTTTATACGCGAAGTCGCCGAGAAGTACAAAAAGCCGGTGGTGGTCTCTTACTCAGGGGGGAAGGACAGCCTCGTCGCGCTGGACCTCACCGCCAAATCCGGCGTGAGGTATTTCATTTATTTCAACGACACGGGCCTGGAGCCCGCGGAGACGTATGAAAACCTGAAGGTAGTCCAGGAGAGGTACGGGGCCGAGGTCGTCGTCGGGAGCGCCGGCGACAGATTTTGGAGGGCGATGGAGAAGTTCGGCCCGCCTGCGCGGGATTATAGGTGGTGTTGTAAGGTGATAAAGCTGGCCCCCACCACGCAGGCGCTTAAGTCGAAGTTTCCAGACGGGTACATAAGCGTGGTGGGGCAACGCGGGCTTGAGTCGTTTCAGAGGGCGAAGCTGCCGAGGCTTTCGCCCAGCAGGTGGGTGGCCGGCTCGTTGGTGGCGACGCCGATTCAAGACTGGACCGCGCTTGAGGTGTGGTTTTACATCGTGTTGAACAAACTTCCGTACAACCCCGCGTACGAAGAGGGCTTCGACAGGCTTGGGTGCGTGGTGTGCCCCGCCAACGAGCTGGCGGAGCTGGAGGCCGTGAGGCGGCGCTACCCAGAGGTGTACGAGAAAATGGAGGCGGCTCTTAGAAAAAGTTTCACGGACGAGGAGGTGGAGAGGGGGCTGTGGCGGTGGCGCGGCGAAGTCCCCGGCGACATGGCGCGGGTTGTGAAAAAGAGGCGGGGCGCCCCCCTGCCTGTGAGAATTAAGAGGGAGGGGGCGAGGCTGGAGGTGGAGATGGACGAAGAGCCCAACGAGGCTACCCTGGCCCAGTTGTTGAAAATGCTGGGGAGGACGGAGGGCTTCAAAGCCGTGGGCAAGAGGGGCGTAGTGGAAGTTAAGAAAACTCCCGGCGCCTGGGTCGTAGAGGCCTCAGAGGAGGGCCTCGCCTTAGACGCGGCGGGGCTTTTGGTGAGGTCTGCCATATGCGGCGACTGCGACTTATGCGTCTACTGGTGCCCCACAGGCGCGTTGAAGAGGACAGGGCCTGGCAGGAGCTTTGCTGTAGACGAGGACAAGTGTATCGGCTGTCTGCTTTGTAGCAAGGCCTGCCCCGCGGCCCAGTACCTGGTGTACAGAAATGAGGCTTAAGATAGTGGTATACGCGCCGCCGTACGTAGCCCCGGTGACCATACCTGAGTTCGAGGCCTATTGGCGCCCGTTCCAGCTAGACACGGCGCCGTTTGTAGACCCCGTCAGGGGGCAGTGCAGAGCCGACACTCTTTTGAAAAAAATAACAAAAAGACAGGACGTGCCCACCGTGTACGTCGCGGACTGCGACGGCTACTACCCCGGGCTGAACTTCGTCTTCGGGCTGGCCCTGCCCAGCCTCAACGCGGCTGTGGTGTTCACCGAGAGGCTTAGGGGGGAGAGGTTTGAGGAGAGGCTGGCCAAGGAGATTACTCACGAGGCCGGCCACCTCTACGGCCTAGGCCACTGCGAAAACCCGCGTTGCGTAATGTATTTCAGCAACACGCTGTCGGACACCGACAGAAAGGGGCCCTACTTCTGTGAGAGATGTAGGTCACTTCTTAAGATAAGACAACAGCCCACCGGCTTTTAGAATTTCCAGCGGCAGGCCTCTAAGCGGCTTTGCTTGTATCGTCTCCCCCGTGGTTAAGTTCGTAAGCGTCCCGTTTAGGAGGTCCACTTCTAGCTCGTCTCCTTCTCTCACCTTGTTCTTGACGCCGGGGACTTGTAACACTGGGAGGCCTACGTTTACTGCGTTTCTGTAGAAGATTCTTGCAAAACTCTCGGCGACTACCGCCAACACTCCTGCGCCTTTTAGCGCTATGGCTGCTTGTTCTCTTGACGAGCCCATGCCGAAGGCCCTCCCGGCGACGAGTATGGCGCCCTTGGCCTTTTTAGGGAAGTCGGGGTCAAGCGGCTCCATGGCGTGTTGGCCAAGTATCTGCGGGTCTGTGTAGACGAGGTATTTCGCCGGAATTATCACGTCTGTGTCTATCTTGTCGCCGTAGACGACGGCCCTCCCTCTTATGCGCATGTAGCCCTCTTTCTTCTACTATATATACTTTCTCCGTGGGAAAAATTTATATATAGATGTGTTCGGCCCTATATGGTATCGGGGCTCGTGTCGTAAAAATCTTTGACACAACTCTACGCGACGGCGAACAAATGCCCGGCGTTGCGTTGACGCCGGGCGAGAAGCTGGAAATTGCCCTTGCGCTCGACGAGGCGGGGGTGGACATGATTGAGGCCGGGTTTGCCGCAGTGTCGAGAGACGAGCTGTTGGCAATTCGCCAAATATCGAAAGAGGTCTCCCGCGCCGCTGTGGTTAGCCTCGCCAGGATGAACAAGGCCGACGTCGACGCGGCCATCTCGGCTGACGTGGACATGGTGCACGTCTTCATCGCCACGTCGGACGTCCACATGAAGTATAAGCTGGGTATGACCAGAGACCAAGTGTTGAGGGCAATTGAGGAGGTGGTCCCCTACGCCAAGTCGCACGGCGTGAGGGTGTTGTTCAGCGCAGAGGACGCCACTAGGAGCGACTTAGACTTCTTAGCACAGGCCTACAAGACCGCCATCGAGGCGGGGGCCGACGAGATAAATGTGCCGGACACCGTGGGCGTCATGACGCCTAGTAGGATGGCCTTTTTAGTGAGGTACCTACGCGACAGGTTGCCCCCCGTCCCCATGCATGTGCACTGCCACGACGACTTCGGCATGGCTGTGGCCAATACAATAGCAGCTATTGAAAACGGCGCCGACGTGGCGCAGGTGGTGGTGAACAACTTCGGCGAGAGGGCGGGCAACGCCGCTCTGGAGGAGGTGGTGGCGGCCGTCCACTTTCTGCTGGGCTATAAGACAAATGTAAAGTTAGAGAAATTATACAGCCTGTCCCAGCTTGTGTCTAAGCTGTTCGGCGTAGTGGTGCCGCCGAACAAGGCCGTGGTGGGGGAAAACGCCTTTAGCCATGAGGCCGGCATCCACGTCCACGGAGTTTTGAACAACCCATTTACCTACGAGCCCATGACGCCGGAGGCTGTGGGCAACAAGAGGAGGATTGTGCTTGGGAAGCACTCGGGCCGCCACGCCGTGGCCTGGGCCTTGAAGAACATGGGCGTGGAGCCCAGCGATGAGTTAGTGACATACGTCTTAGAGAGAGTAAAAGAGCTGGCTTTGAAGAAGGTCAGAGTAGACGAGTCGGTTTTACGAGAGGTAGTGAGGTCATACATATATAGACCCCACTAATACGACGCCATGGTCTATAAATTGTTGGTAATCCCAGGCGACGGCATTGGGCCTGAGGTCGTGGAGGCCGCCATGTATGTGATAAACGCGGCCTCGGCGAAGTACGGCGTTGAGTTTGAGGTAAAGGTGGCGGAGGCTGGGGACGCCGCCTTGAGGAAGTACGGCACCGCGATGCCGCAGGACACGCTTAAGCTTGCAGACGCCGCCGACGTCATATTCAAAGGGCCTATTGGAGAGTCGGCGTACGACGTGACGTCGCTAATACGGATGCGGTACACCCTCTACGCAAACATAAGGCCTGTGAAAAACCTGCCCGGCGTCCAGGCGGTGAAGCCCATCGACTGCGTCTTTGTCCGGGAGAACGTCGAAGACGTATACGTCGGCGCCGAGTATAAAGTGGGGGATGTGGCCATTGCGCTGAAGATAATCACAAGACAGGGCACTAAGAGGGTGGCGAAGGTGGCCAGGAGGTACGCCGAGATGCGGAAGAGGAAGGTGACGATTGTACACAAGGCTAACGTCTTGAGGGTGGTAGACGCCTTTTTCAGAGACGTGGCGCTTGAGGAGCTCTCCGGCCTAGAGGTGGACCAGATGTACGTAGACGCCGCTACGATGGAGCTGGTGAGAAACCCGGCGAGGTTTGACGTAGTCCTCACCACCAATCAGTACGGAGACATCTTGACAGACCTAGCCGCCCAGGTGGCGGGGGGCATAGGCCTGGCCCCCAGTGGAAACATCGGAGACGGCAAGGCCATGTTTGAGCCGGTGCACGGAGCCGCCTTCGACATAGCCGGCAGAAAGATCGCAAACCCCGTCGCCACAATACTCTCGGCGGCCATGATGTTCGAGTGGCTGGGGAGACGAGACGCGGCTGAGGCGATTAGAGGCGCCGTCTACAAGGCGCTGGAGGCCGGCTACAAGACGCCAGACATAGGAGGCACTTACAACACTATAGAGGTGGGGAAGGCAGTAGCTTCTTTAATCTAACCTCCCCGTCTTTTATCACTACCAACGTGCCGTTTCCCAGCCTCTCCCAGTCGCCGCCGTCTAGAGGCTCAGACGCCACAGCCACGTACTCCCCCCTCCTAAGCACAGGGACGAAGTGGGGGTCCTCCACCGCTCTATACGTGTAAAAGTATGTCTCTGCGTTTTCTAAGTTTACGATTGCTATGTTCATTAGAGGCTCCTCGGGGTCGAGGTGTCTTGCGGCCAGGGATACGACTCTGCTCAACGCCTCTAAGCCGCCGCCTAGGTGGACAAAGGCCTTTAATACTAGCTCCGTGTCTGTAGACCCGCCTGTGCGCACGTCGACGCCCACTCTTGCCAAGTCTTCTGCCAGTTTTTCCTTAACTATCGTGCCGTTGTGAACGATGGCGTATCCCCCGTAAATAATCGGGTGCGTGTTTGCAAGCGCCACCGCGCCTACCGACGCCAGTCTTGAATGTAAGACATATACGTCGTACCCCTCTGGAGGCTCAACAAAGGACTCCCATATTGGCCTAGTGGATTTAAAAACTCCGTACTCCCCCCTTCGCAAATACAACGCCCCCCACCCACTGCCGTGGCTCCACCCCTTTGTCCTGTCTCGCCTAGAGATCTCAACAAAGGCAGAGAAAAGAGGCGCAGGGGGTTTTCTATAGGAGAGAAAAATTCGGCACATTAAACAGTTTCTAAGTACCTGTCGTACTCCCACTTTGTAATCTTGTTCCAAGTCTTGTCCCACTCTCCTTCGCTTCTCAGGTAGTCTCCCCACTCTCCCTCTTTAAGCGACAGATACGCCTTGACCAGCGGCGAGGGGAGCGTTTTCGTCGCCAAGCTCTCAGACGCCAGTTTTACAGCTTCGCCGAGGTTTCTAGGCGTCTCCTCCACGCCTTCTAGCTCGTAGGCCACCTCTTTCACGTCTTGCGGCGGCTCCTCCCTCCTCTCTAGGCCCTCAAGCGCAGATAGTATTATAGCCGCGAAGGCTAGGTATGGGTTGGAGGAGGGGTCTGGGTGGCGGTACTCAAACCTGTTTATCTTGCCGCCGTAGTACGGTATGCGGACCATGGCCGAGCGGTTGCCTATCCCCCACACAATTCTCGTCGGCGCCTCGTGGTGAGGCACGAGGCGCTTGTAGCTGTTTACGGTAGGCGCCACGAACACGCTGTTTTGAAGCGCGTTTTTCAAAACGCCGGCTACGGCGTATTTCAACTCGGCCGTGGGCTCCTTAACCGACGCGAAGAGGTTGACGCCGTCTTTCCAAAAGCTCACGTGGACGTGCATGCCCGAGCCGTTCATCCCCCAGAACGGCTTTGGCATAAAGGTGGCCACCTGTCCGTATTTTCTAGCCACTGCGCGCGCCATCAGCTTAAATACAAGTACTTGATCCGCCACCTGGACGGGGTCGCCCGCGGGTATGTTAACCTCGTACTGGCTCGGCGCCACCTCGTGGTGAGTCTTAGTAGAACCGAGTCCTGCGAGTTGGAAGTGTTCTACTATCTCCTCCACCACAGGCCACGTCTCTCTTGACAAGTCGCCCTCAAAATACGCCCCGTTGTCTACTAAAGTGGGCGGGTTGCCTCTGACTAAGAAGTACTCCACCTCAGCCCCCAGCATCGGGACGTAGCCCCTCGACTTTACGTACTCCACCGCCTGGATCAACGCGTTGCGCGGGTCAAGCGGGTGCGGCTTCCCCCCGTCTACAGTATTGGTAAACGCTATGGCGGACTTCCCGCCGCTCCAAGTCTCCACGTATACCGCGTTTGGGTCTACCTTGGCCACCAAGTCGCTTTTGTTAACCGTCGTGTATGCCGGTATAGACGAGCCGTCGTAGGCAATGCCGTCTACAAAGGCGTCTCTGGCGGCATCTATCGGCATCACCTCAGCCCTAGGCCTTCCGAATATGTCCACTATTATGAACTTGACATATTTGACCCCCGCGCCTTTTAGCACTCTCCAAGTACTTAGCCCTTCTGGCATGGTTAGAGAAACTAAGTACTATATATGGTCTTCGGTATAATATTTACACTAGGAAGACTCTACATACTGAAATATTTCCCGCACAC
>JAVZUI010000007.1:0-61903 GCA_038879095.1 Pyrobaculum sp.
TTGAGCTCATGAGGACTCGCCCCCATAACGTGTGGACGGGGGGCAGGCTGGTGGCGGCGCTTCCAGGTGACGGCGACTGGTCTATGCCGAGTTGGTGGTAAAAATTAATAAAACCCCAGTGTAAAAACGCACAGGGCCGGTAGTCTAGCGGAAGGATGCCCAGGAGCGTCGGCTCCGCCTAGGCCTTGCACGCGGGCGATCCCGGGTTCGAATCCCGGCCGGTCCATGAACGTGTTTTTAAACGCCTCATATAGTTGTGATAGTCCCAAAGGTAGACCCCTGCATATTCCTTCACTACGATTGGAGAGACTGGGAGCCTCTTCTGGGCGGCCAGTTTGTAGACGAGTTGTTGAAAAGGTTTAGACACGTCGCCGGTAGCTTGCCGGAACTCGTCGAGTTTTTTAAAGAGAGCCCCTCCGTCGTGTACCTAGGGCTGAGGGGGCTGAGGGTTGGGGGGAGGTACAAGAGGGAGTGGCTGGCTTTTGCAGAGGGCGGGTACGTGTCGCCGGAGTATAGGGCGAGGTGGCCGTATGTGGAAAACGACTTCGAAATAGGCGCCAGGTTGCACGTCTCTCCCTGCTACCTGCTTACTGCTTTAACTAGCTACGACAGGGCCTACGTGTGGAGAAATAGGGCGTCTGCCCTGTTTAAGTGGGTTGAGGAGGTTCCTAGGAGACGTCCGTGGGAGGTCTTCCGAGAGGCTTTTCCTTCGTGGATTAGGGAGCTGGCGCGGGAGAGGGGCTACGCCTGGGTGGCGTGGACGAGGTGGCGCGACCGTAGGAACCGCCACCTGGCGGAGTGGCTGTACTGGCTAGACACGGGGAGGCTTCCGCACATAGACATCATGTTGGGCAGGTACAACCCGCCGAACTGTACAAAAAACAGAGCCGGCGGAGTTTTGTACAATTCGGCGTAGTGCCATGGCGGCGTCTATACAAGCGGCGAGGGCTTGGCTAGGCGCCGACTGGGATGTCTACTGGGGGCAACCTCCTCGCGGAGTTTACCTCCTTAAGGAGGCCTACATGGCCGAGCCGAAGGACGTTGTGGAGATGTGCCGAGGCGTCGACAAGCCGGTGGTGGTCTACGTGGCCGCCTCTGCGGCTGGGCTGTGGATTGTGTACGGCAGGGTGAAGCCAGGCGTCGTGGATTGCCCCGTGGCCACGTTTATAAAAGAGTTTGGGGGCGACGTTAAGAAGGCGGTGAGGACGTTGGCGAGGTTTGTAATAGAGGTGGAGAGGCTGCCCGTTTTTCAACTCAACCCAGAGGTGTTGCAGTTTGCGGGGATGTGCGACGAGTACCCCGCAGTGTGCGGCGACCCCTTCGACGTGGTGAAGAGAGTAGTGGAGGAGGCCGGCAGAAAGACGCGGCGCAGTCACGGCGCGGAGACCAGCCATCGTTCTTCTGGGCCTGGGCTGTGGGTTGTGGACGAGTTGGCGAGGTTGTTTAGAGATTTGGCGAGCGAAGACCCCTCCTTTGTAGACGTGTTGAGAAAGGTGTTGGAGGATCCGCAGCGGCTTAGGGTTTGCTATGCGTGACTTCGACGAGTCTACTGAGAGGCTTTTGCAACTTCTCAGGGATAGGTGTGTGGGAGAGTTTTACAAACTGCACAGAGACCTCTGTATCGCCGTTATGATTGCCACTTCTAACATAAGGGGGAGGGGGGTGGTGCTTAGGCCGTCGCTGGTTAAGCTAGAGGAGTTGTCTGACAAGAAGGCGGCCTCTTTCGTGCTTAGGAAGATCATGGCCGAGGTAGGGCCTGTGGCTAGCTCCACCTCTTTGAAACACGCCGCCGCGTCTTTCGTGTTTAAAAAACTGAGCGAGTTGATATGAGGCCTTTGAAAATTGTCGTGGTGACGTCTCTAGACGGCGGGGTCGGCAAGACCACTCTGAGCTCTGTGCTGGCGGTGGCCAAGGGGTATGTGCTAATGATCGACGCCGACTGGGAGAAGGCCGACCTTTCCCAGCTGTTTAGAGCCCCGAGGAAGCTGGGGTGGCTAGCGCCCTACCTAGACGGGGGCCGCCCCTACGTCCACAGGGTTAACCCCATGTTGTACCTAGTGCCGGGGTATGAGGCCTACGAGCTGTATCAAAGACACGGCGAGGAGGCGGCTGCTGAGTTCGCCGAGGCGCTTCTCGACTGGACGGAGCACCTCCCAAAGCTGGTGGAGAGGCTTAGGGTCCCCGTGGACACTGTAATAATCGACACGACGGCCGCGCTGAGGCTTGAGCTTTTGGCTAAGTTGCAGAAGATGGGAGCCTACAACATCTTCATGGCAGACAGGCGGCTTATCTCTCGCATATCTGACGTAAAGGCTGAGCAGTACAGGCGGTACATGACCTACTCCTCGGCGGTGGTTGTAAACATGTTGGAGAAAGACGAGCTGAAAATTGCTAGGAAGATCGCCCCCATTGTCCTCAAACGGGTGAAGATGGACGACTACTACGGAGAGTCGGTGGCAAACGCAGTGTTGAGAGACCGGGACAACAAGAGGGCTGTGGAGAACATCCTCCTCCGGGTCAAGACGTCATGATTTACGCACACGCCGACAAGACGCTCACGGCCCGTTGCTGGCTTAGAAAAGAGGGGGTAGTCGTAGACAGGGGGGTGAGGACCGACGTGTGTATTACACACGACTTGATGTACGTGGTGGTTGACCCAGAGATACCAGACGAGCTTCAGACGGCGCTTCTCTTAGTTATGTTTAGAGGCTCCGTCCCGCCCGACGAGAGGGAGTACCCCAAGGTCGTGAGGTCGATCTCCGAGGGGCTGAGAGACAGGTCGGTGTGGGCTCTCTACAAGGACTACCGCGACGTGGTGCACTACCTTCTCGACAGGTGGTCGGGCGCGAGGGAGTACATGGGCTACGGCGCCTTGGAGGCGTTGATGAGAGACCCCTTTCTCACAGAAATAGTGGTGCCCCAGCCCGTCGCCCCATCTTCTAAGTACACCTACGTGCCCAAGACGTTGAGAGAGCAACTGGAGTACATCAAGTTCCAGACGGTGGAGCTCGGCCGCTACCGCCGCGTCGTTGCTGTTAGGAACGAGATACGGATGCCGACGAACATCATCATACCGGAGCCCCTTATGTACGTCGTGGTGAAGCAACTGCTCCCCTCGCTCACCATGGACAGGCCTATGATGACCAGAGAGGACCCCATACATAAGGCCCGTATCGCCGCCGACCTGTTGGAATACAACGTAAATATTCGTAAGATGTCAGCCACTCCGAAGCCGGCTCCCGCCTTGTTGAAGCCCTACGTCGCCAGGCCGAGGGCTGAGGAGAGGAAGGCGGGCGGCGTACACAGGGGGGAGGGGCTGGAGCTGCTGGCCTTAGCATCCCTAGTCTTAGAGACGCGGGGGAGCGTCTTCTTCTCGGGGGGCATGGGCTCTGGGAAGACTACGCAACTAAACCAGCTCCTGTACCTGACCCCGCCGTGGATGCAGGTGGTGGTGGTGGAGAGGGGGGCTAGGGAGGTCTGGGCCCCCCTAGAAGGCCAGCTTCTCCACGTGTCGGTGCCCGGCGAAGATAAGCTGTGGGTTGCGCTCGACCAAGCCTTGCGCTACGGCACTATGCACACAGTGGTCGCGCTGGCGGAGGCCAGGACGCCGCAGGAGCTACGCGTCTTGGTGAACTACAAGCTGACGGGCCACGGCGCGTTGACAACAATGCACGCCGACACTGTAAAAGACGCCTTGTTGCGTATTACAGAGGCGGAGGCTCCTCCCGAGGGCCTAGACGGCACTCTTGTAATACAGCTGTCGTCGGTGGGCGGGATGCGCTACGTCAAAGAGGCGAAGGCCGTGGTGGCGGAGGGCAGAGAGGTTAAGGTCATAGACGCGTGGGAGCTTACGCCGAGGCTGTCGGCCTACGTGGAGGAGATGTACGGCGTCTCTTTGAAAAAAGAGCTGGCCATACGGGTGGAGGCTGTGGTGAAGGCGGCAGAGGCGGAGGATCCCCTAACTGCGCGGAGGGTAGTCGTAGAGCGGGTGTGGGGCAGGGTAGACTTCAAAACTGCAGTGGAGGAGGAGGCTTTGAAACACGGCTTTAAGTAACATTTTTCCCTCTAGCCTCCTCCAACCCCATGGCGATTCTAAAAAAGAGGACTATTGAAGAAGACGACGTCGCGGAGGTGAAGAAAGTTGACGACGTACGGCTACGCACAGATGGCGGAGATGCGGCCGAGGTTTTGCACAGAGAGGCGTCGAGAGGAGATTGGCGCCGTTGCCTTGCCGAGGCGCTTACTCACATGCCTCCTGAGATGGCGCAGAAGTTTTTACAGATAGTGCCGAGGGAGGTGCTGGCGGAGGTTCTAAAGTCTGTGGAACACCCAGTGGTTAGGCTCGCCCTGATGCTTTTGGCGAAGTAATGTGCCGCATTGAGAAGAAGGCCTTGAAAAAGGGACTGACGCTGTCCACTGCCAGGTGGCTCTGCGAATTGGCCAAGGAGCTTGGGGTAGACGAAAGGGCTCTACTTAGGGCGGTCCTGCGCCTAGCTAAATCCGGCGTATGGCTTGAGGAGGAGGACTGGCGCGCCGCGGCAAAGGCCCTCGACTTAGGTAAATACTTAGACATGGCCGTGGACTATTTGGAGAAGAGGGTGAAGAGCGGCGTGCCGCCGGCACAGGCGGTAAAAGAGCTGCCTGAGGCCGTGGCCAAGGCTGGGGTCTTGGCGCACATAAGAGAGGTGTTATCAAACATAGTCTAGCCCCCCCTTTTTCCGGGTAAGTTTTTTCCAAGGCTACCTCGCCTCTCTTATGAAGAGAGAGGACTTCTACCTCGCCGTTGCTCCAATATTTGCCACGTATCTAGGCGTGACTTCTGGCAACGAGGCGTTGAAATTCACGTCGCTTAACGCGGCTGAGCTAGACGAGGGAGAGGCGAGGAGGCTTTTTGTGGCGTCGCTTATGCCCTCGCCTTCTAGCCACTTTGTAGAGGAGAAGGCGGAGGAGGTCAGACAGTTCGGCCTGGCCCTTGCCCAAGAGGAAGCCGGCGTGGATAGGGCTGTGGTCGTCTACTCCTTTCTAGAGTCTATGAAGGCGCTTGCGGTGGCTAAGGTGGAGGCTCGTGCTAGGCTTTTCGAGTCTATTAACAACGCTCTGGGTGCCTTGTTCCTATTCCCGCTCCTCCTCGTGTTTTTGTGGTCGGTCGGCGTGTTTCCCGTCGACGCGGCTTACCTCACGGCGCTGGTGTTCGCCGTGACGGCTGGCACCGCGGCTATGTCGCTGGTGGCGATGCCTAGGGACCTCCACTTCTGGAAGACGTACCAGTGGTCCCTACCGGCGGGGTTGGTTGCCGCGGTGCTGACTGCACTGTGGTCTCCTCTCCTTTCCTTCGTCGTATTTGGCGCCGTCGCTTGGGCCTGGCTAAAGGCCACGGATAGGCTGTGGTGGTTTAAGGTCAGGGGCGAGGTCCCAGCAATGCTCCGCTCTGTGGCGGCCATGTTAAAAGAGGGTGCCCCTCCCGACTTGATACTGGGGAGGCTAACCTCCCGGTTCAAGACAGCGGCTAAGGTGGCCTACGGGTACTTCATACCCTCTAAGTACTTCGTGTTGGCCAAGGCCATGTACCGCGCAGTTGTGGAGGCTGGCGGGGCCACGGCCATAAAGGCAGTGGAGTACATCCAGTCGCTTGTGGACATAGAGACAAACGCTGTGAAAAAGATGGTGAAGACTGCGGCGGCTTACTTCGCCCTATTTGCCGCGGCGGTCTTCGTGCTTGGCTGGTCTGTGGCCACTGCTGTAAAGACGCTGGGCGAAGCCGCGGCGGTAAACCCATTCTTCTCCCCTCCACCGTATGACGAGGTGAGGGCCGTCGTCACTACGACTCTCGCCTCGGTTTTAGCGGCGTATGTCACGGTGTTTCTTATGCCAATGGGAGTACACTACTCCTCTATTCTCGGAGGCGTGTTGGGGCTTGCGACTCAGAGGGTCTTAGAGCTTTTGTTCTAAAGTTTTTCCCTGCATAGGTGTCTCCTCCCATGCCTAATTCCAAAAAGGCTCGTGGCTTGACAACTGTGGAGGCGTTGCTAATAGCCGCGGCGTTTATAATCGTGGGCGTTATAGGGGTGTTGACTTTTCAAAACATTGGCAAGTCCGCCGCGGAGTCTGTGAGGGCAAACGCAATAGTCACCGCCGACAGAGGCGGATTCGACGTGACGATAGAAGTCCTCAACGGTAGGATAAGCGGCGTGGTGTTGCAATACGCCCAGTCTGGGCAACAGTCTTTGACTCCAGTGACCTCGGGCCAGTGCACTACTGGCGGCGGCACGGCCCAGCCTAGCTCGCTGAGTTTAGTGGCAGGGCAGTCGGCCACGTGTAGATTCGGAGCTTCGCTCAGCCCAGGCACTCAGTACACGTACGTAATTGTGGTAAGAGATGCCTCATCTGGAAAAGCGGTACAGATTGCAAAAGGCGTCGTGACAGTCGGCATATCTTAAAACACAGCCCTTTTTTGCCTGCCTCCTCTTTTTCTAAACTTTTTCCCTAATTCCCCTCATCAACCCTATGGACAAAGCCAAGTTCCCCATTGGGCAAGCCCTCCAGAAGCCCTCGCTATGTGTGTTAACGCCTCTTCTACTGGCGGCGGTGTTGTTTGCCGAGTTTGTCAGTTGGCTACCTCCCCACGCCCAATTAGTGCAGGCCTATCCTTACAACGCCACACACCTCACAGCGGCGTTTCCCAATGGCGTTGTGTTCATCGTCCAGGAGGGGCTGTCTTTCAACGGCACTGAGGCAGAGTCGCAAGTTGCTGTCCAGTACTTATACACTATGTGCCGCTACACGGCCGTCGATGTGCACAACGCCACATCTATTGAGCAGACCGTCCTCTGGGTAGGCGATGTATACTGCACGCAAGACGGAAGGTCTTGGCTTTGGCTTAAGTGGCTTCCGCTTAGGTTCACTGCCTATCGCGGCGACGTTAACTTTACATACGTAAACCTCACCGTGAAGACCCCCGCGGGCGACTTCGCAGGCGCCGTGCCGGAGGGCTGGTACTTAGACACAGCCACTAAGGCCGTGTTTAGGCTCCCTGGCGAGAACTTGACTTGGGCGATGCGGTATAGGGAGATGGAGGCCGCGATTGAAAGGCTTAGAGAAGAGCTTCAAAAGGCAGTTGCCACGGGGGCCAACGCCTCTGCTCTTGTGCAGAGGTTGAGGTCTCAGGTGGAGGAGCTCCAACGCCAGAAGGTCTCGTTAGAACAGGCGTTGCGGCAGAGGGAGAGCCAGCTGGCGGCTCTGCAGGCTAGCCTACGCTCCGCCGTTGCCGAGGCAGAGGCGCTTAGGCGCCAAGTGGAACAGCTCAAGGCGGAGAAAGAAGCTTTGCAGAGAAGAGTTGCCGAGCTAAACGACACGTACGTCAGCCAAATTAACAACTTACAAGCCCAACTTGCAACGATGTCAGTCAAGCTGTCGGCGCATAATGAGGAGGGCATGCCGGCGTACGTAATCGCGGGCGTTGCGACAGCCGCGGCGTTGGCGGTAGCCGCATTGGTGGTTAAAAGGAGGAGGGAGGAATAATGGAAGACGCAGTTGCCGTTGCAGTATTTGTGGCGGCCTTGGGGGCTCTGATGCTTGTGGCAGTGTACACAATTGCGCCGTTTCTCTCCGCGAAGGTTGTGGAGGTGCCCGTCGCGCCTTCGGCGGACATGCCTGTGAGGAGGGTGTACGTCTACTCCGACGGCCGCTCCATCACCGCAGTAGAGCTGGACGGGGACGTGGAGTGGTTTAGGGGCGCCGTCGGCGTTAGCGGCGGCTTAGCCGCCGTGTTTTACATCTACCCCGGTGGGTATAGGTGCCAGCTGACGCCGGGCTACTCCGACGTCAGGCTGGGCGACGACCCATACACGGGGCTGTGGTGCCCGCCGCCTTTTAAAAACGCCTCAGTTGCCGGTTGCGTCCCCACCGGCGTCACGTCTAGAGGGCGCTGGTTGTTGATACAGTACAAGTGCCCATGATCGCGGCGAGGGATTTGGCAACTTTCGCCGGGGTAGCGGCGCTGGCGACGGCCTTCATCGCCTCGCTTTTCCCAGTACACGAAGGCGTCGCCGGCGTCCCGGCTTGTTCAGACTGCGCCTTTAAGCTGACGGGGCCCTATGCCCTTGTACAGCAAAACGACTCCGCCGTGCTGGTGCTGGGAGGACGCGTCTTGGCCCGCTACGCCTGGGCGTACCACGCCAACGGCACCGCCCTCCGCCCGGGGGAGAACGCCACGTGCACCCCGATGTACCTGTGGATAATCAGCGGCGTGGCGTACGTCTCCTGCCGCGGAGAAGAGCCTAAAATCGGCCGGAGGCTTTGGTGACATGTGGGCCTTGGCGTACGGCTTAATTGCGCTCGCCGTGGTGGCCTTCGTCGTTATGTACGCGGCTTATCACACTCCATATATCAATTTAGTGAACTTGGCCGACCAGCTTTACTACGCCAAGGCCTCTTTTAGAGACCCTTCGGCCTTGCCGAAGACGGCCAACGCCAGCGAGTTCAACGTCCTCTC
Source organism: Pyrobaculum sp. (assembly GCA_038879095.1). Taxonomy (GTDB): domain Archaea; phylum Thermoproteota; class Thermoprotei; order Thermoproteales; family Thermoproteaceae; genus Pyrobaculum. The sequence goes on from JAVZUI010000007.1 coordinate 8,492, forward strand.
CACAAGCGTCTTAGTCAAAGTGGTGAAGATACCTGTTAGAAACTCCTCAACTGGCGTGTTGGTAGAGGTGCCCGTGGCGGCGCCGGTCGCGTATAAGCTCTCCGCCGTGGCTAGAAACGTGAGGTATCAACTATACGCCGAGTTGCTTAGTTGTAAAAACGCCACAACGGCCAGGGGAAAGCCCGGGGTTCTGTATGAAATCAGGCTGATGCATTCAATCGACATACTGCCGTGGCTGGAGACCTACGCCTTAATCCCCGTCAACGCCTCGTGGAGCCAATACTACTTGTATATGGGGATGGCGCCCAACCGGACCCTCTCGCCCTCTGCGCTCCCCCTGTTGGGCGAACCAAAACTGATAGAACTGGGCTACGCCAAGCTTGTTAAAACTGAACGGGCGCTGGTACTTGGCCAAGACGCCGCGGCAAAACTGTACGTATGGGCGCCGCCGGAGGCAATCGCCGTATACCTCGTGGACTACCCCGCCAAGCTAGTCTTTGTCTGTAGATAGACCACGCTTATAGCTCGCCTCGACTAAGGTTTTTCCCCAGAGGCTCCCCTTTCTACATGCTTCGCGGTCTCCTACTGCTAACAGTAGTGGTAATGTCTTTCGCCAACCCCACAGTTAACTGCGAAAAAGTGGGGAATTTCACCTGGTCGGCGGCTCCAGTCGGCGCCTATGTCAGCTTTGTATTTAGCGTGTGGGCGCCTGTCGGCTTGGGGAGCGGCTTGGTGTTGACCGACTTGTCGAAATTTCCCACCGCCACGATTTGGGGGGCGCAGTTCTACAACACGTCAAGCGTCTACGTGGCGCAGATAGCCACGTCTTGGGAGTGGGACAGAGACTTGACTTACAGCGTCACGCTGAGGTACTTCCGCCCAGGAGAGAAGTGGACAGTTGAGCGGTACAAATGCGTTTGGACCTACACCTACCAAGTGGGGGGTCAGACGTACACCTTTACAGAAACCCGCTACTACAACTTAGTGGTGGGCGAGCCGCCCACTGAGCAGACGACGGTCAGCTTCACCGTGCCTAGGCTGTGGGGCTCTTCCACCTACAGCGACTCCAAGGGGGTTACAGTGGGGAGGTCCATCGCCGAGGGGAGCTGGTACGACTTGGGAGCGTGGACTCTGTGCGCCAGTCTGCCCACCGAATGGACATGGCCTCACTGCGAGAGGGATTACCGGAGCCTTAACGTGGTGACCTCGGGCACCTCTCCCAGGCTGTGGAGGGCGCTCAGAATATCCGGCGTGGGGGAGGGCGAGGCGCTTAGCAACGGCTACGTCAACGCCACGGCCCCAAAGCCGTGGTACTACACAGACTACGCCGCAAACAACGACCTGTCTCTCAGCACGGCGACGGTCACCACAGACCGCTCTGGGCCCACCTACGTAGGAGATGTCAGAGACAAGCCGTTTTCCACCAAGGTTGACATAAAAGTCGACGCAGTTCCCTCCGGCTGGGGTATAGTAGAGGTGAGGCCGCCGCCGCCTGTGCCGCTGTACATGTCGCGCGTTGTATTGTACAGAGACCTGGAGCAGTGCCGGCCGCCCGACTGCTTTGTAGTAAACACGGTGGGCAACTCCACCTGGGCGGGAGACCGCTGGGTGTGGACAGGCACCTTGGCCTCGGTGGCGATACGCACGCCTTTTAACTTAAACCCAGTGGCGGCTCTAAGAGCGGCGTTAGGTAGTGAAGTCATTTCTCTGGCCTCGGCGGATGGCGTGAAGTTGCGCGTGCCATACGGCTCGTTAGCGAAGCTTGAGGCTTCGGCGATGTGGTGGGCTGACATTATGGGGCATAGGGTGTGGGTAAACGTCTTCCCCACGGCGCGCCTTTCCGTGGTCGACAGGGGCGGCAACAACTTGGCGGACCAATACGAGTCAGCCGCGGCGGCGGGGAAGCTGTGGTACAAGTTGTCGCCTGGTGACAGCTACTCCTACAACGTGCCTGGCGTCAAGTGGGAGGCATTCTACGCCGCAGTGGACGCGTCTCGGCCGAGCGTAGTCACTGCGTGGTATACGCCGCCCGACCCGTGCCGCCAGTGGCCGACGCAAGCCGCCAACTGCGTATATTCCCAACACGTCTTTACTAAAGTAAACGGCACGTGGGTGGGCTACGCCAAGGTGGGGCCCAGAGGCGGAGCCCAGTGGCCTATCGCCAAGCTTGAGCTGGTGGACTGGCTCATGCCCTACGCCCTTTTAAACTACAAGTCGACCGACCTCCTGGCCCTTCTGGGCTACCCCCACGTCTTGCTGTGGCACACGTACAAGATCTCCAGCTGGGCCTTCAACCCACAGACAGGCGACTTCGACATACAGCTCCAGAACCAAATACCTGGGCCTTTCAGAGCGACGTTGCTGAGCCTCGCCGTGGGCTACTCGCAGTATAGAAACACCACCGACACAAGGGGGAGGCCATACTACCAAATTTCGGCCCTCCCAGACTGGTACTACAACTACGCGTTTCAAGGCGTAGGCGGCGACGAGCTACCGGGCGGGTGGGCTGACGTACTGCCTTTGGGGATTTCAAGCATGACGTCTAACTCCACGGCGCCTTGGGCAGTCTTCCTCGTGTCCACCACGGCCTGCCCCTCGCTGATCTGCCCGCGCATCGACCCAGTCCTGTGGGGGCCGGCGCCTGGGCCGACCGCCGACCTGGCTCTGCCGGGGGCCGGCTACTCCTTCCTCGTGGCGTACTTGGGGAAGGGCAACAAGACCACCATCAGGATCTACGCAGAGGCCGGATACGTGGTAAATGAGACGGGCGGCTCTGTGAGGCACACGTTTGGAAGGAACATCCTCCTGGCGGAGGTGTCTAAGACCTGGCGTTTTCTAGACGGCGTCTACGTGGGGCCGGGGTGGTACTTAGACTACAAGCCGCTGAAGGCGTGTGAGTCCATGCCGGCGGGGAGCAGGTCTATGTACGTCACCCCCGACAACTACACAGGCCCGCTGAGGCTGATTATAGAGGAGGTGGAGACGGGCAAGAAATACCACTTCGTGTTTTTCGTAGGCGCCGAGGCTCAGATATACGTCTCCTCGACGTCGGCGGCGCCGGAGGAGCTTACAGCGCCTCAGCTGAACACCACGGCCTACCTCTACCTAAACGGAGTGCCCTACTTCCACGGCCTGCCGGCGTTCGGCGAGGGGGGGAGGCAGTACGCCTTTAGATGCGTCCCCGCCGCCGTGCAGGCCCGCTCCTACCTAGGCGAGGTCGGCTACACGTCTCAGCTGGCCGCCTCGGGCGACTTCTGGTCTGAGCTGGAGCTGTGGGTCTCGGCGTCTGTGCGCACAGCCGAGGCGAAGCCGTCTTTTGAGCTCGTAGACTCTAACAAAAGCATTGTGAGGATCAGGCCGGCGGACCCCGACGCCCCCGTCGTCGGATACGCCTTCTACCTAATGCGCGGCGGGGCGTGGAGGAAGGTGGCCGAGGTCGGCTCGTCGTGCGTATTAGTCAACGCCTCTTTGGCCATGCCCTGGGACCCAGTCCTCGTACTGCCCGTGGTTAGGCAGGACGCGTGGGTTAGACAAGGCGACGCGGTGGTCCTCTGGAGGCCTGTGCACAAGTTGTTGTTCAAGGCGTGGGCCGGGGAGCCGTGGTTGCCTCTTACGCAGTTTAACCAAACACACGTAAGGCCATGCTCACCCTGAGGTACCTGCTGGCGCTGACAGGCGCCTTAATAGCGACGTCAGCCGCCGCGTTGGCCGTCTTTTACTCTATACAAAACGTCAGCCCCTACGTCAAGTCTGTGGCGGCCGCCATCTCGGCCGCCTCTTCTGCCAAGTCGAAGGAGCCCATAGCCGTGGGCGTATACCGCGTCTACTACTCGCCGGTGGGCGGGAGGTGGGTTTTGACTGATAGGCCCATAGGCGCCGCCACGCCGCCGCTCTACGCCCTGGGGCTCGGCCTCTGCGGCGACATAACTCCGCTGTTGAACAAAACCTACGCGCCGTCTAACAACACGGTCCACTTGACGCGTTGTTCTTACGTCCTCCCCGCTGTGGAGGGAAACGTGGTGACCCACTACCTCCCCCTCTGCAGAGAAGGCACAAACTTCTCTACGGAGGCGACGGAGCTCGAAGTCGGCAGTTGGAGGATTAGGCTTGTGGTTGTGAAGTGCTAAACTTTTTCCAACCCCTCCCGCCTTCTCATATGCGTATAGACCTCGTCCTCGTCCCGGTGCTGTTTGCCCTGGCGGTGTCTGTCTTGTTCACTGTAAAGCCCGTGGAGTTTCACAAGACCGACTTATCGGCCTTGTTTTTGTACTGGCCTGAGGCGTATCGACAAGCCGAGCGGGGCTTTTTAGACGCGGCTCCGCTAGTTGTATGCAACGCCTCAGGTGTGTTGGGCGCCCCGCCCGGCCTTGCCTACAAGACGTTGGGTCTTGTGTGCAGATTTAAGCCATGATAGATGAGTTATTACAACTGATAGCCTTGGTGGCCATGGCCGCGGCAGTACTGCTCGCAGTAGTTGAGACGTATGACAACTACTCTACTCCTAGCGTGTGCAGGGCGGCGGAGACTGCGTTGAAAAATCCGGGGTCTGAACTCGTAGTGTATGGAAAAGTCAAGGTGTGGCACGACGGAGGGAGCGTGTACTTCTCCTGTGGACTTGTGGTAGACAAAAGCCGTGTGTTATTTATTGAAAAAACTACGGGAAGACTTGTAGTAGGGAGCACCGCTGACGGTATGCTTTACATTAAGTAGCGGCGGGTTTAGGATAATCTCAATAGGCCCGTTGCGGCGGCTTAAAATCTGTGAACGCCTTTATATTTTCCGAGACTGTTCTTTTGTGTATGTCTAATCGTAACTATCGGCGCTATGTAGTATAAATATGGCTCTATACTATACTTCATGCGGCGGTATCTGACAAGGAGTTTTAAACCTCTTAAAGACCCACAAGACGTCAAGACCTGTGAACAGCACCAAGATGCAGAAGTCGCCTTTATGGGAATACCCTGGGACGGGGCAGTGGCGGGTAGGCCCGGGTCTAGGTTTGCCCCCCAGAAAATAAGAGCCGCTTTTTGCAACACGCCGTTTAGAACAGCAGTAGAAGACGTAGGAGACGTAGATGTGGTAGTCGGCGACGCCGACGAGACTTGGCGAAGAATTGAAGAAGCCTCACGAGAGCTAAGCAGATATAGACAAATCTTAGTCGCAGGTGGCGACCACTCAGTAACTCCATACGTCTATAAAGGACTGGCAGAAGGGGATGTGGGATACATAGTTCTAGACGCCCACTTAGATCTTAGAACTACCTCAGAAGGCTTAACAAGCGGCATTAGCACAAGGCTAATACGAGAGTTTAGACAAAATGCGGCGATTACAGTCATCGGCGTGAGAAAATGGTCAAATCCCAGCTACATGTTTAAACTGGCAGATAAGCTAGGCGTGACCTATGTCACAATAGAAGAACTACAACAAAAAGGCGTAGACGAGATCGCCGAAATGGTGGTAGAGAGGCATGAAAACACTAGGGTATACATAAGCGTAGACCTCGACGTTGTAGACCCCGCCTACGCGCCGGGGGTCAACGCGCCCTCTCCCGGGGGTATGACCTCAAGAGAAGTTCTTACCCTAGTAGAGAAGCTGTCCCAAAAACTTAAGCCCATTGTCGTCGACGTCGTGGAGGTCTCGCCGCCATATGATATAAACGATGTGACTTCGCAACTGGCAGCCACTATTCTCTACGTGGCGATATGGAGGTAAAAATTGGGAAAAGGCTCACTCTAGAAGACGTAGCTCTGGTGGCCCAGGGCCGTGCAACGGTAAGCCTTCACGAAGACGCGTATAGACAAATAGAACGCTCGAGAGCATTGTACTACGAAGCGGTGGAAAAAGGTCTGCCCATATACGGCGTCACCACAGGGCTGGGGGACTTAGTAAAAGTTAAAACCGAGACCGTGGGCGAGGACATTATTTACCAGCACTCAGTGGGCGTAGGTCCCCCCGCGCCTAAGAGCTGGGTGAGGGCCGCCATTTTAATAAGAGCGCACCAACTCGCCTTGGGCTACAGCGGGGTGAGGATAGAAGTAGTAAGAACTCTCATAGACATGCTAAATAAAGACGTGGTACCAGTAGTGCCCACGTACGGTAGCGTTGGGGCAAGCGGAGATCTGGCGCCTCTAGCCCACGTTGCCCTCTCAATCGCCGGCAAGGGTAGCGTATTAATTAACGGCAAGGTCGTGCCAGCCTTTGAGGGCCTAAGAGAGGCTGGGATCCGGCCGTTGAGTCTAGACTCGAGAGAGGCGCTGGCGCTGATCAACGGAACGGCCTACTCCACGGCGGTGGCCGCGTTGGCGGCGTGGAGGATGAGGAACATGTTAGAAAGATATCTGCAATTCCTTCCATGGTATCTAAAAGTAGTTAGGGCAAACGGCGAGGCGTTGGCTCCCAAAGCTCAGGTAAAGTGCCACGAGGGGATGAGAAAAATCGCGGAAAGTCTACTAGAGCTTGGAAAAGGCGCTAGACTAAACGACCCCTACTCGATTAGATGCGTCCCCCAGGTGTTGGGAGCGGTTGTGGACAGTCTAAAGTGGGCTTCCGAGATCTTAGTAAATGAGATAAATTCGCCTAGCGACAACCCCATCTTTCTCGAAGAGGGCCCCATCCCGACTTGTCACTTCCACGGACAATACGTTGCGCTTGCCTCAGATGTCTTGGCTATAACTATAGCCACCTGGGCCAACCTAGTGGAGAGACAAATAGCACAGATTCTAAGAGGTGAGATAACTGGAAAAGCCGACTACTTAGTAAATAAGCCTGGCGAGGTGGGCGACATGATTTATCAATACACGGCGGCCTCAATTGCCGCAAGGCTGAGGGCCTATTCAAGCCCGTATTCAGTACACAACATACCCACCAGCGGCCTACAAGAAGACGTCAACTCTATGAGCGCCAACGCCGCTGTTAGGCTACACGAAATGCTTGACGCGTTGGCAGACCTGCTATCTATACAAGTGGTGGTGACTTACGACGCCTCGGACGAGTGCAACGCTTTTGATATTTGTAAAAAGATAAGCCAATGGCTAAAAAACCAAGCCATCCCAACAGAGAGAATCGCTAAGGCGAAGTCGCTATGGTCTTAGTAAAAGCCAGGCAGATAGTAACTGCGGCAAAGATGCCCTGGGCTCCCGGAGACCCCGTGTTAATAATTGACGACGGCGGGCTAGTGATAAGAGAAGGCGTTATTGTAGACGTAGGCCCCTGGGACCAGCTGAGACGTAGATACGAAGACGAGGTGTGGAATTTTGAAGACAGCCTCGTCACGCCGGGACTAGTAGACCCACACACTCACCTGCTTTTCGCAGGCTCTAGAGAAGACGAGCTAGAAAGAAAACTCATGGGGGAGAGCTACGAAGAGATTACTAAAAAGGGGGGCGGCATATACAAAACAATACGCACAACCAAAAACGCGACGGCACAGGAACTGGCCTCTCTGTTAACCAAGAGACTCCGCCAAGCCGCCGCGCATGGAACGACTACTATTGAAGTAAAAACTGGATACGGGCTGGAAGTAGAAGAAGAACTCCGCCTCGCCAAGATAATAAGCCAAGCCGACGGCCCCATAGACGTTGTGCCTACGTTCCTAGTCCACGTCCCACCGGCCCAAGGCCGCGAGGAGTATGTCAAGAGCGTAGTAGAGCGGCTCCCCCAAGTACCAGCCCGCTATGTAGACGTCTTCTGCGACTCTGTAGCCTTTACTCCTGAAGAAACTAGGAAGATTTTAAAAGCCGCGCTGAGCCACGGCCTTAGGCTGAGAATCCACGCAGACGAGTTGGAGTACATTGGATGCAGCGACTTAGTAGAAGAACTCCCCATAGACTCTCTAGACCACTTACTCCACACTCCTGTCAGCAACGTGGAGAAGATGGCCAAAACGGGGGCTGTGGCTACTCTACTACCAGTTACAATACTCACTTTGATGAGCAGTAAAAGGCCGCCCGTAGACGCTTTTAGAGAATTCCACGTGCCCATGGCCATAGGGACTGACTTTAGTCCAAATAGTTGGTGTCTAAACATGCAGACCGCCATTGAACTCGCAGTGTATCTACTACGCCTAACTCCAATCGAGGCCTTAATAGCTGCCACCGCAAACGCCGCATATAGCCTAAGGCTCATGGATAGAGGAGTCTTGACGCCTGGAAAAGTCGCAGACTTGGTGGTATGGGACGTGCCTAACTACCAGTGGCTACCTTACGAAATTGGGAGAAACAAAGTAAAAGCAGTAATTAAGAAAGGCCGGATTCTAAGTTTTTCTTAACCTCCTCGTACTCCTTCCACTCCTCCTTCACTCTCTTGTAAGTATACTCGCTGATACGTCTCTCTCTATAAGCCTCCTCTACGACTCTAAGCGACTTTTCCTCGAGCTTGTGCAGAATCGGTATCCTCAATTTCTTAACCACGGCGGTTTTCAACGCCCTTGGGTAGCCGGCGTGAGCGTGCCTCACCACGCCTATGCCGGGGTCAACTGTGAACACTTTCACGGCCTTTTCCTCTGCCAGCTGGGTGCCGTCTACTACCATGCCGAAACCTGCGTGGAGAGAGTACCCAATCCCCACGCCTCCCCCGTGGTGGAAACACGTCCAAGTGGCGCCTACGGCGGTATTAAGCGCGTAGTTTAACACAGGCCAGTCCCCAACGGCGTCGCTACCGTCTAGCATGCCCTCTGTCTCGCGGAAGGGCGACGCCACAGAGCCTGTGTCTAGGTGATCTCTTCCAAACCAGATGGGGCCAGAGAGCTCCCCGCGTCTCACCATCTCGCTCACGATTTTTCCAAACATTGCCCTCTCTCCGTAGCCTAGGTACACCACTCTAGCAGGGAGGCCTTGGAACTTTACAAACTTCTTAGCGTTTTGAACCCACCTGACAAGACGCCAGTTTTTACTAAAAACTGTTAAAATCACGTCGTCTAGCTTATAGATGTCCTTGGGATCGCCCACGAGGCTAGTCCACCTAAAAGGCCCCCTCCCTTCTTCAAACATTGGCCTGAGGTACTCCATCTGCCCCGGGATTTTAAACGCCTGTTCTACGCCGGCGTCGTAGGCCTGTTTTCTTAGATTATTCCCATATTCAAACACAACGGCGCCCCTTAGCTGGTGGGTGAGGAGTAGTTCCACATGGCGGGCCATTGACCTCTTCGAGAGCTGAACGTATCGCTCTGGGTCAGACGCGCGGAGCCTCGCCGCCTCCTCAACGCTAAGACCCACCGGCACGTAGGACAACGGGTCGTGGGCTGGGGTCTGGTCTGTGACAATGTCAGGAACAACTTTCTCCTTAACAAGCTTCTCGTGTAGCTCCACGGCGTTTGCCAAAACGCCAATGCTCAAAGCCTCTCTCCTCTCCTTAGCTCTTAACGCCATGTCTAACGCCTTGTCCAAGTCGTCTGTCCAAGTGTCTAAGTAGCCCGTAGCAATTCTTCTCTCAATCATCTTCGGATCTACGTCGGCAATTAGAGCCACGCCACCTAACATTTTAACCGCAAGCGGCTGCGCGCCGCCCATCTCCCCAAGACCTGCGCTTACCACAAGTCTGCCCTCTAGAGACCCGCCAAAGTGTCTCTCAGCGGCGTAGCCAATAGTCTCGTAAGTACCCTGTAAAATGCCTTGTGTGCCGATGTAGGCCCAACACCCCGCGGTCATTTGGTGGTAAGATATCAGCCCCCGCGACTCAAGCTCCCAGAAGTACTTCCAATCGGCCCACTTAGGCACAAGCACGGCGTTGCTCATCAAAACTCTGGGAGCACGTAGGTCAGTTCTAAAGACAGCCACAGGCTGGCCAGATTGAATTACTAAAGTGTCGTCGCGGTCCATTGAGAGTAGAGTATCTACAATAGCCTCGAAGTCGTCCCAAGACCTCGCCGCCTTCCCCGACCCCCCGTAGACAATTAAGTTTTTCGGATCCTTAGCCACCTCGGAGTCAAGTACGTGGAATAACATTCGGAGTACCCCCTCTATCTGCCAGTCTCGGCTCCATACGTGTAGATCGTAACCCCTTATCGCCTTTACAGTCCTAGCCTCCGGGTCGTAGTAGCCCGCAGATATGAGCTCCTCAATAGGCCTTCCCTTATACCTACCCGGAACGCTCATGTACTAGATATATAAGATATTTTTAACTATTTAGAAGTCTAGAAGAGACTTGTAGCCGCCGAGAAGTCTAAGGGGGTCTGCGCCGACGGCCTCTACATATTTCAAATAATCCTCGTCGAGGGGCCGTAGCCGTATCCTCCTCACAGTTTCGCGAATCTGCCAGTTGCCCACAGACAGATAGTAACCCTCCCCTATCCGCCTGACAATAGCCACAGACCCCCTCCTCTTCAAAAAGTTCAACATCTCTAAGACGGCGACCCTCGCCGCCTCGAAGCCCCCGTCCATGGTACTCCGCCTACCCCTCACGTCTTCTTTTACCAACACCTCCGCCGTCTTTCCCCCGCCAACCCAACGCTCCAGGTACACAAAACGCAGAGGGCCTGGCGCCACCACAACGAGGTATCTGTTGTCTAAATACTCGCCGTAGCCGTACAACACGGCGTCCACCTCGGCGTACTGCCGCACCCTCGCCGCCAGCCAGTCCCCCACGGCGACGTCCACAGCCGTGATGCCCCACCTAGACGGGACAAGCCTCCTCCTATGCCTAGCCCCCAGGAGCCCCAAGACAAAGGCCCTTTGGATTGTGTAGAGGTCGGCCCCGCGGCTGTACAACTCCACCACCGCCTCCTTCGCAGGGACGTCGTCGTTTACTATTTTCTCCAAGGCCCGGGGCGGCGTGGGGTTGTCGACAACCCTCACCGCCTCCACAGGCGCCCTGGGGCCAAGCGGCTTTTCAAACAAGTCAAATTTTATAGAGGGGGCAGGCGGCTTGGCAAGCCTCATCTCGACGTCCACAGGCCTAGAGGAGACGTAAGCATAGGCCAACTCCCCAAGCTCCCAAGGCGCCTCGGCCCTTTTAATGCCAAACGCCATGTAGCTCCTAAGACCTGCAATTTCCTCTAGGGAAAGCCCCCACATGAGCTTAGGATCGTCAAACCTCCTCGCTTCCTCACCAAACACCCCCGGAGGCTCGCCGAGGTACACCGCCACCCTAGGCCACCCAGCCTCTCCCACAATCACAGAGGGGGGAGTGGAGCCAAACACCTCCAGCCCAGACACCTTCCTAAGCGACAGCTTAAACTGCCTAACTCTGTCCAAAATCGGGCATTTAGGAAGCCCGCACAACAGCTTACGGCCTTGGCACTTTATACAAATGCTCACGTGAGTTGACGTAAAGCCTGGTCTAAGTCTTCGATAAGGTCCTCCACGTCTTCTATGCCTACGGACAGCCTGATCAAATCCTCGGTGATTCCAAGTAGCTTTTTGTCCTCGTCTGGGATGGGCGACGCGGCGCTCGCCACGGGGTAGGTGGCTATGCTCTCTACCCCGCCGAGGCTTGGCCCGGGGGTGATGAGCTTAAGAGACTTGAAAAACTTAACCGCCGCCTCCCTTCCCCCCTTTACTCTAAACGAGACCACGGCCCCGAACTTGTCGCCGAACAGCCTCCTCGCCACTTGGTAGTGGGGGTGGGTGGGCAGGCCTGGGTATATCACCTCAGACACTTTGCTGTGGTCGGCGAGAAACTCCGCCACAGCCATGGCGTTTTTACACTGTTTTTCAAACCTGAGGTGGAGCGTCTTCAAGCCTCTGAAGGTGAGAAAAGCCTCCATCGGTTGCATAATCCCGCCCAGCATGGCCCTCCAGAGCCAAAGCTCGTTCACAGCCTCTTCGTCTCTTACAACCGCCACTCCGCCGATGACGTCGTTGTGGCCGGCGATGTACTTAGTCGTCGAGTGGACCACCACGTCTGCGCCGTACGTAATGGGGGTTGTGAGTATAGGAGTTGCAAACGTGTTGTCCACAACAAGTACAGCCCCCAAGTCCTTGGCCGCCTTAGCCACCTCGGGCCCGTCAAGCACCCGCAGCGTCGGGTTTGTAATAGTCTCAAAAAACACCACCCTGGGCTTCGTCTCTTTCATCTTTTCTATAAACACCTCAGTGTCTGGAAAAGCCTTCGCCACCTTTATACTAAACTTGTCGAGCGAGTACAGAAGCCTCAAAGTAGCGCCGTAGGCCTCCATGGGGACGTAAACCACGTCTCCAGCTTGTATGTACATAAAAAACACGGCGGACAGCGCCGCCATCCCGCTGTTGAAGGCAAGGGCATCTGCGCCCCCCTCTAACTTAGCCATCACCTCCTCCAGAGGCCAAAGCGTGGGGTTCTCCTCCCGGGTATACTTTAAGTCGAGCCCCCGGTCGGACTTCTGTGCCTCTCCCTCCATTCTGAAAAGCGCAGACTGGTATATAGGAGGCTGTATAGAGCCATAGGGGTCCCGGCTCCTGTAGCCCCTAACTACTACGGAACCCCTACGCATTGTTCCCACATAATACATCTATATAAATCTTTACCCCCCTATATATTTAAAATCGATAAATTAATAAAAAAATAATTAGAGCACGATGTATACTTATATTTACTGTGCACTACTTATTTAGCCCAACTTATATTAATAAGCTCCCCTACAGGCAGATAGTTATATTAACCTGTGAAAAAACCACCGTGGCACGAGAGGCACTGCTACTCGACAGCAACGACGACCTGACTATACAGATGTCACGGACCTTGGTAGACAACGGCTACGTAGTGAGAATCCTCGCCACAAGAGACAGGGCAAAACAATTTGAAAAAATCCCCGTCTACATACACCTACTTACAGAAAATTATGAAAAAATATTAAAAGACATCGACTTTGAAAAGATTGAAATTGCAATATTTCCATCGCCAAACGACATGTTAAATCTAACATTTGCACGGGTGGCGAAGTCGCAGGGGGTGCCCATTGTCATCATCACGGCGAGAAACAACGCTGTGGCGAAGCAGGCAGAGGAGGAGGGGATAGAGGTGGTCGTGCCCTACCACTGTGTAATTTCAAGACTACTGCGTATGCTAAACCTCAAATTTACGAGAATCATCCCCCTAAAAGGAGAGGTCGCCATCTTAGAAATGCTCGTCACCTCCGACTCCAAGCTGTTGGGAAAGAAGATAGGAGAAATTGAAGAAGGCACGGGGGCAAAGGTGGCGGCGGTGAGAGGAGACGCCTTCCTCACCTCGCCTGAGGAGGAGCTCCAAGAGGGAGACTACGTAGTGGCCATAGGCCCCCAGGCAGACCTACAAGAACTGACAGAGTAGTTACCTGGTCAACTCGGCGTAGACCCTGTCTAGAATTGAGTACCTCAGCTCGTCCTCCTGCCGCGGGTCTTTCAACACGCCTCTCACCACAAAGACCACCCCCCGCGCCCCTATCTTCTCCACGTCTACGCTCATCTTCTCTAGGCCGTACTCCTTGGCCACTTCGCCTACCACAGCCCGCACCTTCTTCACGTCGTGGGTAAAGGGGACAAATAGCCTAATCCTAACCTCGTGCCCCTCGGGGGACTTCACCCGCCTAAAAGGCATCTGAAGCAGAATGGTGTAGGGAATGTAGACGTACTCCCTACGGGGGTCTTTTATGACAACAAAGGCCTCTTCTAACGCCGTGACGTACCCGCGCATCTGGCCAAGCTCGATGTAGTCCCCCACGTGGAGGTCCAGCACTCTGGTTACGAAAAGCCCTGTCAAGTACTGCTCTAACATACGCCTAGTGCCCAGCACCAAGACGCCCATGGCTGTTACGAAAAGAGCGAGCAGTAGGTAGAACAAGTAGTGCATCTGCGCGGCAGGCGACACAATTGCCAAGAAAAGCGAAAGGCCGAACAATATCAACAGAAACCTAATTAAAAGAACTTGTTCTCTATTTAAAACCTTCTCAAAAAATCTCTTAATGAAAAATATGAGAATAAAAATAGTAAGAATAGTAACTACGACGCCTAAGACTAGCACAAGAATATCCATAAAAAGAAAAACAACCTGGGTATTAGTACCTTACCCCCCCGAAGACTTTCCGCACAATCTCGTAAAACTCCGAGGAGTCGTCCTGCTTATACAAGGCCTGGTAAATGGAGTCTAGTCTCTCTCTCAAGATTTTCAACTCCACAGAGGCCACCAGCACCCTAGTGTTCAACACCGCGTCTGGGTTGACCGAGATGCTGTCAATCCCAGCCCTCACCAAGAACTCCACCATCTGCGGGTAGACAGAGGGCCCCTGGCCGCATATAGACACAGTCCTCCCCACTTTGTGGGCCCTCTTTATTAGCTCGTATATGGCCTTCAACACAGGGGCCTCCCGCTCGTCGAAGTACTTGGGGTTGATCCTCACTAAAAAGTCGTTGTCTCTGTCAACGCCGAGCACAAGCTGGGTCAGGTCGTTTGAGCCTACAGAGAACCCGTCGAAGTACTGGGCAAACTCCTCCACCATGAAGGCGATGGAGGGCACCTCGGCCATGGCCCACACCTTAAAGTCCCTATCTCTGTAAAGCCCCTCCTCTTCTAAAAGCCTGCTGAACCTCTCAGCCTCCCAGACGGTCCTCACAAACGGCGCCATCACCCACACGTTGTTAAGCCCCATCTCCTCTCTCACAGTCTTAATCGCCTTTAGCTCCAGCCTAAACGCCTTTTCGTACTGAGGCGACACGTAGCGGGACACTCCCCTCCAACCGAGCATGGGGTTCCTCTCCTCCGGCTCAAACTTCTCGCCGCCCTTCAGCCCTCTATACTCGTTAGTCTTAAAGTCGCTGAACCTAACCACCACCGGCCTTGGGTAAATGGCAGAGGCCACCTTGGCAATGCCCTCGGCCATCTTAGACACAAACTTGTGCTCCTGGCCTATGGACATTAAGTAAAGCGGGTGCTCCCCAATCCAGCTTGAGATCACAAACTCAATCCTCATGAGGCCGATGCCGTCAAAGGGCAAGTCCTTGTACTCGTCGATCTTGTCAGGCTCGCCCAAGTTCATGTACACCTTCGTGCCGGTGGGGACGGCCCGGTAGAGGTGAAGTATGATCTCCCTCGGAGGCGCCGCCGCCACCTCAACGGCCTTCGCCTCCTCTTTCTTCACCACGGCCCCCGCCATCACCACGCCCTTGCTCCCGTCCACTGTGTACACCTCCCCGTCTTTAAGAACCGAGGTGGCGTTTCCTGTGCCCACCACCGCGGGGATCCCCAGCTCTCTGCTCACAATAGCCGCATGCGACGTCCTCCCGCCCTCGTCGGTTACGATTGCGGCGGCCAGCCTCATGTAGGGCACCCAGTCGGGGTCTGTCATCTTCGTCACCAAGATGTCGCCCTTCTTCAACTTCTTCTTCGCGTCTTCAAGAGTGAGGCAGATCTTCGCCTGGCCAACCGCAACGCCGGGGCTGGCGGCGATGCCTCTAACCACCACCGCCCCCACAGGGGCGGCCTCCTCTTTCTTAGGCTTCTCCTCTTTCCTAGACCAAACCGTCTCAGGCCTAACCTGGAGTATAAAGAGGTTTTGCGGGAACTTCATGTCGGCGTCTACGGCGAACTCAATGTCCACGGCGTGTCCGTAGTGTTGTTCTAGCTTTATGGCCATCTTAGCCAACTCCACCACCTCCTCGTCTGTAAGCGCCGGCGCCCTGGCCTTGTCCTCCGGCAACTCCACCTCCTTAGTCAGCCCAGCCTCGTCTCTCACCACGGCCAGCCTCTTATTTGAAATACGCCTCTCCACAATCTTTAGGGTAGACTTATCCACAACGTATTCGTCGGGGGTCACAACGCCTCGCACCACAGCCTCGCCCAGGCCCCAGGCCGCCTCGATCACCACTTTAGAAGTGTCCCCGTTGGTGGGATCAAGGGTGAAGATCACGCCGGCCGACCTAGCGTTGACCAGCTTCTGCACCACCACAGCCATCAGGCTCTTCTCGTGGGGTATGCCCATCTTGTCTCTGTAGTACAAAGCCCTCGCCGTGTAGAGAGAGCTCCACACCTTCTTCACGTAGTAGAGCAGGTTTTCCAGCCCCCTGACGTTTAGGTAAGTGTCTTGTTGCCCAGCAAACGAGGCCTCCGGAATGTCCTCTGCCGTGGCCGAGCTCCTAACGGCCACGGCCACGTCCGGGTGCCCTACAATCTCCCCCAGCCTCCTATAGGCGTCGAATATTTCTTTTTCAAGGTCTGTTGGGAGTGGGGAGTTTTCAATAAGCCCCCTAATTACCGTGCTCGCCTTCTCGTACTCGTCCGGCTCCCTGTTTTGAATAAATTCGGAAAGTATCTCCTTGGTCTTGTCTCTGAGGCCGGTCACGTCTAGAAAGTAGAGAAAAGCCTCAGAGGTTATGACAAACCCTGGGGGTACGGAGGCGAGGCTTGCCACCTCCCCGAGGTTGGCGCCTTTGCCGCCCACCAAGAGGATGTCTTTCTTGCCCACCTCGTTTATCCACTTTATAAACCGCATGTAGCTGAGTATACTGAGTTATATAAGTTTAACCCGCTATATATTAATATATATTATCATTATAAATAAGGATTTTTAGAATTATTAGCGTAATAGTATACATAAGTAAACTAACTAAACAATTCGAAACCGGAGAAGAGAAATATTTTGATACTTCCTAAAAACCGAGCGGAAGACGGCCCTAGACCTCGGCGGCTTTACCTGCGTAATTACTTTCGTAAGCTTCCTGCCGCAGTACACACACCGCCTCACCTCTCCGCCGTACATCAAGAAGTCCACTCCACAGTGGATACACCTCCCCATCTCAGGCAGGAGCCCGGTGGGCGCAACGGCGACTTCAGCCCAGCCGCCTGTCAAAACTACTCCGTCTACGTAGGGCGCGTATGCAACCGCGTCTTGGAAGTGCGCCGCTACCAACACGCCGAAGGGACGCCTCGCCGCCTCTGCGATCTGCCTGACGGCGTTTACCAAATCCTCCAGCCCACTAGGCTGTAGCACCACATAGTCGGCGCCCTCCTCGTAGCGGCCTTTCGACGCCTTAAGCTCCTCCACCACGCCGTCGGCACCGCCGGCATAAGCCGCGTCTACGCCGTCTTCGCCCAGGTCTCTGCTGACGTACACCCTCACGCCTGCGCGTTTGACGTGCCAAACTGTGGTGGCTATGGACATGAGCCGCGCCACGTCGGGTGGGCAGTCGCCAAAGGGCTCCCCCAGAGCCACCGGGGTCCCGTCTACCGGCGACTTCTCACACATCCAAGACCCGGCGAAGATAGCCACGGGAGGACCCTTTACATATGCCAACTTCATGGCTTTTAAATAGGACGTAAATAAAATGTGTTGCTACTAGCTAGGGCGTTTCCAGGGCCTAACAACGGGCTGGCGTATGCGGTGGCCCCCGTCGAGGACAGATACAAAGTAGTCGCCACAGACGACCCGTTGAGAGATGCCGCGAGGCTGGCAGAGAGGGGTGAGAGGTTTTTAGTATTATACAGCCTCTCCACGCCGCTTTTCGTGGAATACTGGCGCGAGTTGGCAGAGGTGGCTTCGAAATACCCGGTGGCGGCCGGCGGGCCGCACGCAATGGGCGACCCACTCACCCTCCTCCGCCTAGGGGTCAAGTACGTCGTTGTCGGCGACGGTGAGGCGGCTCTGCCCGCCATATTAGAAAACGAGGCGGAGGGCGGCGGCGACGTCCCGCCTAACACTTTAGTCCTAGAAGACGGGAAGATTAAGGCAGGCAAACGCGTATACGTAGAGCCGGTACACAGGCCGTACAGCAAATCGCTGGGCATCTACCCGCCCATTGAGATAATGAGGTCCTGCGCCTATAGATGCACCTTCTGCCAGACGTGGTCCCACGGGCCAGTGCGCTACAGGCCGCTCCACAACGTGTTAGAAGCAGTAAGGGCCTACGTCTCGGCGGGGCGGCGGGAGATTAGGTTCATAGCCCCAGTGGGCTTTCTCTACCAGTCACGTGACGGAAAGACTCCGAACATGGACGCCCTCGTTGCCCTGCTACGCGGGGTAAGAGAGGCCGGCGGCGCTCCGTATCTGGGCACGTTCCCCTCTGAGACCAGGCCTGAGACTGTGACGAGAGAAGTCCTCAAGGCGGTTAGGCCCTACTTAGCCAACAGGCGGATATCCTTCGGCCTCCAGACCGCCTCTGAGAGGCTTTTAAAAATTGTTAAGCGCCAGCACGACGTCGTTGCGGTGGAGGAGGCCGCCAAGACCTCGCTAGAATTTGGCCTAAGGCCCGTCGTGGACGTCATAGGCGGCCTCCCCGGCGAAGAGGAGGAAGACGTGGCGGAGACTGTAAAGACTATGGAGCGCCTCGTAAAAATAGGCGCCTACATCAGGATGCACTACTTCATCCCGTTGCCGGGGACGCCGCTTTGGGGAAGAGAGCCCGCCCCGCCGCACCCCCTATACCAAGAGTTTATAAAGAGGTGGAGAAGGAGGGTGGAGGGCTACTGGGAGGAGCAGATCGAGTTAAGTAGAAAGATTGTGGCTACGTACAAGGAAGTGGAGTCCTACCTGCGCTCCCTCACCACGCCGAGCTCCAAGGCGAGTTGGAGGTACCAGTAGGCAATCCTCCTAGCGAGTAACCAACGGGCCGCCTCCGGCGCCGCACCCACCACCTCCCCAGCCACGCCTGGGTGCACTCTGTCCACCACGAGGTGCGCCAACCTCTCCACCAGGTCCTCGGCGGTGGAGCCCGCCAACCTCTCAATAAGTCTAAACGTCTCTGAGCTGGGGAAGACCTCGTCTAACCACTGGTCTAGTCCTTTTTCTACAAGTGTTTGGAAGTACCTGAGGACGAGCTCGTCAATACTGCTGGTATTGATATCCATACTGCTCGTAGTACTGTTGCCACTGCCTCTCCTTCTTCTTCTCCCGCCGCTCTACCAGCCCAATTTCTAGAAGCTTGGCGCCTATGAGCCCAATGGCGAGCAACAACACGCCCCGCACCGCGTAGATGCCCACTGTGTATGGGTCGGGGACGCCGGCTATCCTCGCAGTGCCTACCAACGGCGCGGACACGTTGAGGTTTGTCTTCGGCACCCCCGCCGTGTATATTAGGAACAGGTTGACCACCGCAAAGGCCACCAAGAAAGCGCCTACGGCTACTAAGAACAGCCAAGTTTCCGCCAGACGCATTGCACATACATGTGCCTAGTTTTTATTTTTTACACAGGTCGTAAAACCAGGGCACGTCCACCGAGTCCAGCCTCCACCTCTGCCGGACGAAGCTCTCCTCCGGCGTCGTGTACACTCCTCTCCTATAGGCGTAGTAGCCGGTCAAGGCGATCATGGCCCCGTTGTCCCCGGCGTATTCATCCGGCACTATCTTCACCTCTGCGCCGTGCTCCCGCCCCACCTCCCGGAGTATCTCCTGCAACCTCCTGCTCCTGGCGACGCCGCCTGCCACCACCAACACTTTTTTCTTAGTAAAGGCGAGGGCCCTCTCGGTAACTTCGGCCAGCATGTAGTACGCAGTTTCCACCAACGATTTGCACACCACGGGCAGGGGCGCCCCCCTCTTCACCAGCTGTAGGGCGTAGGTGGCGACGCCTGCGTATGAGAGGTCTTGCCCAACCATGGGCATGGGAAACGGCAAAATCTCCCGTGCCGCCTCTGCGCACTTCTCCACCGCGGGCACCCCCGGGAAGCCGAGCCCCACCTCTCTTGCAAATGTGTCAATGGCGTTGCCCACCGCCACGTCGAGCGTCTCTCCAAACACCCTATACCTGCCGTCGGAATACCCCACCACCATTGTGTGGCCCCCCGAGATCAACAGAACCAACGGGTCGCAGGCCCCGGTGCTGTGGCGCGCCACCTCTATGTGCGCGACGCCGTGGTGCACGGGGACAATCGGCACGCCTAGCCTAATTGCCAGCGCCCTGGCGAGGACGGCGCCCACTCTGAGGGCGGGGCCCAGGCCCGGCCCCGCGGAGTACGCCACCACGTTTACGTCGCTTATAGAGACGCCGGCGTCGTGGAGAAGCTGTTTCAACAGCCTAGGCGCCTCCTTGGCGTGGTGCTCCGCCGCCTCTCTCGGGTGGATGCCGACTCCCCCTGGGGGGACGTAAGTCTTGCCTACCTGCGTTACTATCTCGCCGTCTCTGACCAGACCAAGGCTAAATGTGTGCGCAGTGGACTCAACCCCTAGGACAAGCACGCCTTATCTCTGGAACTGGGTAAAGCCGCACCTGCCGCAGTGCCACCTCGGGACCGGCTCTCTGTGAAAAGCCATTACTGAGCCGCACTTGGGGCAGAACTTATTCTTAAACCTAAACACGCCTTTTTGTAAGTCAAGCTCGTACCAAGTAGCGGCGCGGGGCAGCTTCTTCTCTTTCTGTTGTGCAGGCTTCTTAGACATGTCTACTTCTTCTTTTTCCTCCTCCTCTTCTCACGGCGCTCGTTTCTCCTCTTGCGCACCTCTTCTAGTAGCTTCTTCCCCTCCTCGCCTAAGTTCCTCGCAAGTATGTAAACCGGCTCAATGGCCTTTGCCAAAGCCGAGTCTTCGTATACGTGGACCTCCGCCACGGACCTGCCCCTCCCGTACTCCGTCTTGATCTTTCTTACGAACACGTTTCCCACGTCTACTCCTAGTTGCGACGCCACCCACTGCCTAAGGCTCTGCCTAGTGGGGGTGGAAGCCCCCTGATGTAGCGCCTCTACCAAGACCTCGCGCCTCCGCAGTAGCTTGTTTTCTTTCAACGCTATGAGGTTAAACAGCTCTGCAGACACGGAAGTGACGAAAGGGGGCGATTAATAAATTTTACCTCCTTCTCTCTCTGCCAAGCGCCCTCCTCTGCAGATAGTCCACAAGCCCCACTACAAGAGTCGCCGCGATTATTGCCGCGGCCTTGTCGGCGCTGAACTCTTTATTTATCGGCGCCAGGTATATGAAGAGCTCCCGTGCAAGGGCCACAAGGGCCACGTCGATGATCTTGTATACCACAATCCTCTTCTGTTCGATGTACGTAATGAAGGTATCAATGAGCTCTACGAAGACTATAACGAGGAAGATGTCCGACAAAGCGTTGTAGATCAGCTCTGCCAAATTCTCAGGTTGCGAGACGCCGGCGACGGTGAGCTGGTAGATGCGGTAGAAGGCCAAGTAGAGAGACAGGACAAGTAGCAACGCCGTGAGAAACAACACGATGAGGTAGACCACGTACTCCCCCCTACGGAGTTGCCGTGTTAAATCCACGGTGTTTTTAAATAGACGTGGTTTAAAAAATGTGCGTCGAGTTGGCTATAGCAAAAACGCCGTTAAGGTCGCCCTCCTGTACCCCTCCACTTACCAAGTGGCCATGTCCAGCGCCGTCTACCACGTCTTGTACTTCAAGCTACAAGACGAGGGCTTCTACGTAGAGCGCTTCACAGCCGACCGAGGCCCCAGGGGCTGGGAAGACGGCACCCCGCTCTCCCACTTCGACTACGTCGTCGCCACGGCGCACTACGAGCTGGACTACGTAAATCTCGTAAAGGTGTTGATAGAAGGCGGCGTGGCGCTTGACCCTCAAGCGAGGGACAAGCCGAAGGTAGTTGTGGGAGGCCCCCCAGTGACGGCTAACCCAGAGCCGCTTGCCCCCCTGGCCGACTTGGAGGTGCTAGGCGAGCTAGAGGCCGTCTGGGAGCCGTTGGTAGAGTACCTCTCCACAGGGGCGGAGGTGGAGGCCCCTGGGCTGTACTACCCCTCAAAGGGCCCGCGCCCCGTGTCTATCGCCACGGCGAAGTCTGTGGAAGAGGGCGACTTTAGGCGTTTGCCAGAGCCCGAGGCCGCCTTCAGCCTGTCGGTGGAGCTATCAAGGGGGTGTCCCTTCTCTTGCCTATTCTGCATGGAGAGCTACATTACAAAGCCCTACCGGCCTAGGGACTGGGAAAAGGCCTTCTCCGAGGCTTACAAGCTGTACAATAAATTCGGCGTAAGGCCGTCTGTGGTGGCGTTGACCGCGGACGCTCACCCCCACTTCAAGACGTTTTTGAAAAAGGCAGTTGAGGCTGGGCTACCCGTCTCACTCCCCTCTATGAGGGCCGATTTGCTAGACGACGAGGCCGTCGAGCTTATGAGCAGACTGGGCCAGAGGACGGTTACAATCGCCCCCGAGACTAGCGAAAGACTAAGAAAAGCCCTAGGCAAGGAGATGAGCGACCAAGACGTAATACGCGTAGCGAAGAAGGCGGCGCAGCTGGGGATGAGGCTGAAGATATACCTAATAGTGGGCCTCCCTTGCGAGCGCGAGGAAGACTTAAAAGAATTGGCGTCGCTACTCGGCGAGGTTAAGAAAACAGGTGTCGAGATGTACCTCAGCGTAAACCCCTTTATCCCAAAGCCGCAGACTCCCCTCCAGTACCACCCGATGGAACCGTTAGAAAGCCTAAAGACAAAGATACAGCTCGCCAGAGGCTTCCCCCACGACGAGTTATCGCAGTACGACGTCTACCTAGCGGCATCACAAGCAGCAATTAGTCTGGGCGGGAGGGATATCTTCCGCCATATTGAACAAGCGGCGAAGTCGACATCTCCAACTGCCTACTGGAAGAGGGCACTCCGAAGGGGCGAATTCAACTACGTGTTTAAAAAAAGAGAGGAACCGCTACCGTGGAGCCACGTGAGGGGGTTTTACACGCCTAGCCAACTATGGGAGATGTATACAAGGTTTCTAAAAACTGCGTGTAGCTAAAGCCATCCACACTGCGTTGTTAAACGAGTGGAGTAGGACGGAGGCTACATAGCCGCCTCCTCTGTACACCAGAGCTAAAGAAAAGCCGTAGAGCGAGGCGATGAGCTGGTTTGCTGGATGCAACGCCCCGAAGAGAGGCACGGAGATAAACCAAGCGGCTGGCGCGGGGAGTATCGCAAAGGGCAGAGCCCTAAATAAAAACTCCTCAGCCAAGGGCGCCAAGACCACGGCCTCCCACCACGGCGGCACATCAGGCGGGGGGCCCACGTAGAAGAAATCTGCTAAGAACGTGGCTACGTAGACGGCCAAGCCGGCTGATAGGTATGACTTTTCTGTGGCTGCCCACTTAATGTGCCTCCAGAAGAGGGGCATGGCTAAGGCCACTAAATAGCCGTATGGCCTCGGCGTGAATAACATGGCCACCAGTAGCGCCAGCTCTAAGGCGAGGCCAGTTCTCCAATCTAATGGATAAATACGGCCCACATGTCTAAATTTTATGACGTATATATTTGATGAGGAGTCGCATGTAGTGGTACAAATACCTTTTATACACATAGAAAATGGCGAGGTGAAAGAAGTGGCTGAAGAACTCGTCGCCGGCAGAGACGGCAGAGTGGTAAAGGGGCGCTACGCCACGGTGGCCGACGCCTTTCAACACGCGCTACAGTCGTTGGCCAAGGCTCTGGACGAGACCGAGGCGTTTTTAGACAAGCTGGAGTACAGGCTTGAAATGGAGGAGAAGGTGCAGCCCGGGGAGATATACACCGCCTCTTACATGGCGCATGCCTTGTACTACGCCGCCACCCACCTGAGGCAACTGGGGGCGGAGCTCCTCAAGAGGAGGCTGGTGCCCCACAGACAGTACCTCTTCTCGAAAACTCTATACAGAAGGTCTCTTATCGTGAGGCGCTACGCCAGAGACGTCAGGCTTCTCTACGCCACTGTGGTGCAGCTGTCGCTAGACGCATCTATGAAAAAACTCACCTGGCTAGGCACAGTGGCCCTTCCCGCGTTGGTAGTCACAAGCTTCTATGGAATGAACCTCGAATGGCTACCCCTGGCCGACCAGCCCCCCGTCGTGTTTGCCTTGCTCCTCCTCTTGACACTAGGCTTCGCCGCGCTGTTAAACAAGATTTAAATTAGGCACCAAAAAACACTATGCTACTACTACCAAACATCGACCGTCTCGTCGATCCCCTTGAGGCAGTAAAGGCGATTGAAAAGGCCTACTTCGCCAAATCGCAGTTCCTCCCGCGGCAGTCGATAACAATCGGCGAGACTTGGTTCGCCCCCATGGTGGGCTACATGGAGGGGGCGGGCCTTGCGGTTAAGCTCGTCGGCATCTACCCAAAGGCCAGGCCCACTGTGAAGGCGCTGGTGGTAGTCCTCGACCACGAGTACGGCGCCCCAAGGGCCTTGATAAATGGCACTCAGCTGACGGCCTGGAGAACCGCCGCCGCCAGCGGAGTGGCGGCCTTGGCCATGAAGGCAAGCCCATCGGCGGTGGGGGTAATAGGCGCTGGATTACAGGCAGAGTACCACATAAGAGTGTTCAAGGCGCTGTTCCCAGGCGCCAGGTTTAAAATCTTCGACGTGGTGAGAGAGAAGGCGGAGGAACTTGCGAAGAGACACGGGGCAGAGGCCGTCTCTCTAGAAGACGTACAGTTCAGCGACTTGATCATCGCCGCGACTACGTCAAGAAGCCCCGTGGTCTACGGCTCTAGGCTGAGGAGCGGCGCGGTGGTGATCTCCATCGGAGCCCCCCGCCCGGTCAGAGAGCTCGACGACGATGTGAAGAGGAGGGCCGGGTGCATGTTGGTGGACAACCCACACGCCCACGAGGAGTCGGACGACGTGGGCGCCGTGTGGACGTACGTTGGGGACTTTCTAAAAGGCGCGTCTTGCCAATTCGGCGAGGTGAAGGTCTACAAGTCTGTGGGGAATCCGCTGTTCGACGTGGCCATGGCGGGCTACGTGTTGGAAAAGGCCAAGGAGGCGGGGGCCGGGGTGGAGGTGGCGTGGGAATAGTCGTCACCTGGGACAGGGGGACCGTCCTCATAGAGGGAGAGCTCCCGCCTGAGCTTAGGCGCCTCTCCTTTGTCAAATTCGACGAGAGAGTGGGGAAGTACAGAGCCCTCGCCGTGTACTACCCCCGCATCTTAGCCGTCGCGAAGGCGATAGGCGCGGAGGTGGAGGACCGGGTGTGGGCGCCCCACTGCGCAGAGGTTAGGCCCGCCGCGGAGGTTAAGCTTAGACCGTATCAGCAAAAGGCCCTGGAGGCGTGGCTGAGGACTAAGAGAGGAGTCGTGGTGATGCCTACGGGGGCCGGCAAGACGCACGTGGCCATAGCGGCCATCGCGGCGTTGAGAGTCCCAGCCCTGGTGGTGGTCCCCACGGTGGAGCTTGTACAACAGTGGAGGACGAGGCTCCAGCACTACTTCCCCGGCAGGGTGGGGGTGTGGTACGGCGAGGAGAAGAGAGAGAGTTGCGTCACTGTGATTACCTACGACTCCGCCTACGGCGCGGTGGAGGCCATCGGCAACAAGTACCAGCTCTTGGTCTTCGACGAGGTCCACCATCTCCCCTCGCCCTCTTATAGGCAGATAGCCGAGCTGAGCCCTGCCCCGTACCGAATAGGCCTAACGGCCACTCCCGAGAGGGCAGACGGGCTACACGTCGACTTAGACTGGCTCGTAGGCCCCGTGGTGTACAGGCTCTCCCCCGCGGAGGTGAGGGGGACGTGGACCGCCGACTACGACATCGAGGTGGTGAGAGTAAGCCTCAAGGAGGAGGAGAAGGCGTTGTACAAAGAGTACGAGAAGACATATCTCTCCTACGTAAGGAAGAGGGGGCTGAGGTTCAAGTCGCCCTCGGACTTCCAGATCCTCATCCGCCTAGCCGGGAGGGACCCGGAGGCGAGGAAGGCCCTAGAGGCTTGGCACGCCATGAGGAGGCTGGTCCTAGAGACTAGGGCGAAGGTAGAGGCCGTCGGGGAGGTGCTGGCGAAACACCCCTCCTCCAAGGTTTTGGTCTTTACGGAGTACACCTCCCTTGCGCGGGCTGTGTCGGAGCAGTACCTCATCCCGCTGGTGACCCACGACATGAGCCCCCAGGAGAGGGAGCTTGTAATGTCTATGTTTAAGAGAGGCGAGGTGAGGGCCTTGGTGACCGGCAAGGTGCTAGACGAAGGCGTGGACGTCCCCGACGTAGACGTGGTGGTTATACTCGGAGGAACCTCCAGCGTGAGGCAGTTCATACAGAGGATGGGGAGGGCCCTTAGGCAAAAGCCCCACAAGGCCAAGATATACGAAGTGGTGGCCTCCGGCACCAGGGAGGTGGACGTCTCGCGTAGGAGGAGGAGAGGCGTATGACCCTGATGCCGCTGGACTACCTGCGCGTCGCGAGGAGGGGCCGCGTAGTAAGGCCGAGGTATTTGGGAGACGCGGAGGCCGCCGGGGAGGTCTTGGAGGCGGCTAAGCGGTCTAGGACAGTGGGCGAGTTTAGAAACAGGGTGGGGGAGTTGCCTCTAGACAGGAAGCTTGCGGAGGGGCTTGCTCACATCGTCGAGTCTTATTTAAAAAAGGAGGCGGTGGATAAGAGGCTGGTCACTAGGGTTAGGGTTGAGGTGTTTAAGACGGCGGCCTCCCGCTGGCCTGTCTTAAGCGAAGAGGATAGACGAGCCGTCTTCGCCGCGGTGGCGGAGAAGCTTAAGCTAGACGTCGCGGCGGTGGAGGAGCTTTTCTCAAAGGCGTATGAGGAGAACTTAGCCATTTTAGAGCCTCCTGCGCTGACGCCGGAGGAGTTGGCCAGGGAGTACAACCTCGCCTTGATTCAGACCTTGTTGTTTAAGTCCCTCTACGTAAAGGCGTGGGTGCCCAACAGCCCGGCGGTGGTGAAGAGGCTGGTTAGGGCCGTCAAGGGGTACAGGCTCATGTACCTGGCCGAGGAGGGGGGAGACGGCTTGTTTTTCCACTTCGACGGGCCTGTCTCTGCGCTTAGGCAGACGGAGCGTTACGGCACGCGGCTAGCTAAGCTTGTGCCTTACATAATTTCGGCGGGTCGTTGGAAGATAGAGGCCGAGGTCAAGCTGGGGGAGCGCACCTACACGTTTAGAGAAGACTGGCAGACGGCGCCGCCTCTCCCCGCGGCGGCTGTAGAAGAGGAGGAGTTCGACAGCTCCATCGAGCAGGAGTTCTACCGCCAGGTGTCTAGGGTGTGTCGAGTGGAGAGGGAGCCCGAGGTGTTGGTGGTGGATAGGAGGGTGTACATCCCGGACTTTAAGATCGGGGACTTGTACGTGGAGGTGGTGGGCTTCTGGACCCCGGACTACCTTAGGCGGAAGTACGAGAAGCTCGTCAAGGTTAAGAAGCCCCTCCTCGTGCTGGTAAGCGAGGAGCTGGCCATGGCGACGTGGAGAGACCTCCTCCCCAACGTGGTGCTGTTTAAAGACAGGCCGAGGCTAAGCGACGTGTTTAAGTACATAAAGCCGTACTGCGTTAGTAATAGTCGCCGAGAAGCCACACGTTCCCAATAGACACCTCCACGAGGCCGTTCTCCCTGGCGATCTTAACCGCGTTTTGGGCGTGGCGGACGGAGGTGGGCGGGAGGTCGTCTAACATATAATCGGGGTGGAAGGCGAGGAACCTCGTGGGTATCTCCGGGTTTGTCCTCGCGATGAACTTAGTCAAGAGGTCTACTTCCACCTCGTCCACGTACCCTGGCACGAGGAGGATGGAGGCAACTACAAGCGGCACCTCCGGCCTCTCTCTAAACCTACGCGCGGCGGCTTTGAAATTTCTAAGCACCACGTCCACCTCGCCGTCTGTAAGGGCCTTGTAGACGCTTGGGGTAAAGGCCTTGAGGTCAAACTTAACTATGCCGCCGCTTTTCAAAGAGGTCTCCACCACAGCGTCTAGCAAGTGGGGGGCAATCTGGCCGCTTGTCTCCCAGCAGACTTTAACGCCCTTGGCCACGGCGCGGCGCGCTGTAAGAAGCGCATGTACCACCTGCGGAGCGGGGTCCCCGCCGAAGAAACAGACGCATACAACACGCCTATCCATGGCCTTGTCCAACTCGTCGACCGTCACCAGCTGAGGCCTGCTGGGGTAGCGCCGGTACTCCCAGTTCTGGCAGTAGAGGCAGTCGAGGCTACACGCGCCGTAGAACACCGCCAGGTTGTAGTACCCCACCTCGCCGAAGGGAGTCTTGGCGTACTTCGGGTAGCCCCTCCCGGTGGTGGCCGGGCAGACCCAGTCAGCCACACAGTTGGTGGGGATTGGGTCGTAGTAATACGACAACACCCCCGCCTCGGGCCGCCCCCCGGGCCTTACCAGCCTCCCGCCGACGTTTTTCACAAGGCCGCAGTAACCAACCCCGCCCTCTGGCAGTGCGCAACCCCGCCCACATATTCCGCAGGCCAATCCGCGGGTTGGAGGCGCCTCCGGTAGCCCGAACCTTGTCCTACTGCGCCTGTGGGCCTCAGAGGCTATTTTAAGCGCCTCGCGGGGCCTCCTCCTGAGGCAGTCCACGCAGACGCCCAGTCTGTCGGAGATGGTGATATCGCGTCTGCCGCAGAGGCGGCAAAAACCCACAGAAAAAATTGGGAGGGGGGTTTTAAGTTTATAGACCCCTCTCCGTATTTCCCAGACGTCTCCGGGGGCTGGAGTCCCCAGGGCGCCGTGTGGCCCCCTGGGGGGCCCGCGCCCGGGTGGCGCATGCCCGCCAGCCCGCGGCCAGGCCTGGCGGGCTTACGGCGAACACTCCATAGGTAGAGGAAACTTCCTCGTTTATATACCTTTCGCCCTCGTTGACAGATCAACCAGACATTACGGCGCTCCGAGGCGGTTCAACCGTAAAAACATGTAAACTTACCTTGACCTAATCTCTGTTTAAGCGACGCCGACGCCGTTAAAGACGGGTTTTCGTACGTCTTCCACGATGTCGACCCAGCTCTTGACAGAGTTTAGTCCGCCGTAGTTGTATATGTAGGCCCAGATACCGCTCTTTACACACATTTCAGTTTTTCAACGTATGTAAAGCGTTTAGCATGTTAGTTCAACTTTTTAAATAGCCGCCCATATGCAACCATGGAGTACAGAGCCCTGAGGATAGTAAGGTCTCTTGACAAGGTCTACAAGGCGCCGAAGGGGAGGAGGAAAGTGCAACTTCAACCGCTCGCCGAGGAGGACGTCATTCAACTGGCGCTGTTGCAAGCCCGATGGCGCCAGCTGGTAAACGACGTCGTCGCGCGGTGTCGCAACGGCGACGCTGTCGACGCCAGATGCGTCAGAGAGAGGCTGAAGAACATTGAGGAAAAGCCCTATGTCAACTTCGCAAAGGAGTTGGCCCTGTTGGGCTGGGTGCCGAAGAAATTAACAAAGAGGTGGAAGACACCAATTTACCTAGGCGCCGACATCGGGCGAAACAAATACGAAGTGTACATAGACCTCGACGGGAGGAGAGTCGCAATTAGGATACCCACTCTGCCGTACAC
Organism: Pyrobaculum sp.; assembly: GCA_038879095.1. Classification (GTDB taxonomy): domain Archaea; phylum Thermoproteota; class Thermoprotei; order Thermoproteales; family Thermoproteaceae; genus Pyrobaculum. The sequence goes on from JAVZUI010000007.1 coordinate 37,554, forward strand.
ATACATCGTCCAGCTAGGCGAGAAGGAGGCTGAGTGGATCCGGAGACGGTTTAAGGAGGACGCCGAGTTTGCCCATATAGCATTAATATGGATCGACCCCAGGAGGTATACGTTAAATATCGTACTTCCGTTTAGGCGGGAGCCGCCGAAGTTACAACCAAGGCGGTTTCTCGTAGTGGACGTAAATGCTGTCTACAACGGCGTGGCGTACGCCGTGGTGGAGGAGGAGAGGGTCTTGGAGAGATCCGTGTTACGGCCGCCGCTCTCGGCGCTTGGGAGGGTAAACGCCGAAGCGCGACGCCTACAGCGCATATGCTCGAAGGAGGGTCGCCTGTGCGAAAGACACAGAGCAACAAAGAGTAAGTTCTACCGCATACTACGCGAGTTTGAGAAAAATGCTGTTACGAAACTTATCAGACTGGCATTGCAGTACAAGGCCGCAATTGTGGTAGACTCGCCGAAATGGGACTCGCTTAAGAAGCTGAAGGAGGAGGGCAACCTAGGCGTGAGGAAGCAGTTCCTCAACGTTGGCCGCCTCCCAAAGAGGCTTAGGAGACTCGCCGCGTGGTACGGCGTACCCTACGCCGAGGAGAGACTCTACTCCTCGTACTGTCCCAAGTGTAACACGAAACTGAATGAGCTGAACGGACGCAAAATGCGCTGTCCCCAGTGCGGCTTCGAGGAGGAGAGGGACAGGGTGCCGATATACTGGGCCCAGAAGAGGTACCGCGAGGTCATGGCCAAGGTCTCTGCGCAGGCCACCGCGATTGCATCATCACAGAAACCCCCCTCTTTTTCCCCTGTCCTCGCCGTTGCGGCGGCGGTTTCCTAAACCGCGTCGGGTCCTCCCCGCCCGCCCCCTTCCCCGATTCCCTTGCGACTCCCGGTAGAACCGGTGGCCAGTAGCTGGCGGCCCCCCGCACTGCCGTGGCTCCGCGGCGCGCCACCGAAGACGCCGAACCACAACAGAAGACGCACTTTACAAACATAAGCAAGCAAAAATCGGCGAAAATTCACCTGCCTGGGCAGGTGGAAAAACGGCGTTTTCCGCCTGCCTGTGTCCGTAAGGTGCGGTTGTCTTCTCCGCTCGGTCTCCGTCCGTTGCCGCGCCCGCGCGAGCGGCGTGTTCTGCCGCATGTTTTAATTCAATGTGGCGGGCGGCGGCCGCTTCATACTGTCCGTCAAGACCGGCATAACCATAGACTCGATAACGTCGCTGGCCATATACAACGCCCAGGGAACCGCCCTGTGCACCTTCAACACGGTGCAGAGGGGCAACACGCCGCCCGCCCAGTGGCCCACCGGCACCACGATATACGTGGTCACCCCCGCCGGCGCCCAGGGGGCCATCGCCAACCCGGGCGACACCATCCAGATATACGGCACGTGCACCGGCGGCGCCGGGTCCCTCAGCCGCGGGCTTAGGTACCAGGTACAGCTCGTATACACAAGCGGCGGCCAGACCAGGACGCAGACCTTCGACTGGATGACCTAAACGGGGGCTTTTTTCCGGTCTCTGGTTCAACCCCACTCTCCCCCCCTCCGCCGTCCGTGCTGGACCCGGTTAAGCTCATAGTCTACTTCCGAACGGCCCCCCTGGAGTCGGCGCTGAGGGCCATCAGAACCCGGGAGGCGGCGAGGGTCCGCGCGGCGCTGAAGCTGAGGCGGAGGCTCCCCTCGTCGCTCCTCTACCTCGTGGCGGAGAGGGCCGCCTACCTTGAGGCCGTGGGCGTCGACCGCGCCCAGGCCACCAAGGAGCTGGCCGAGGAGCTGAGGATAAGGCTGGAGGAGCACCTCAGGAGGGTCCAGTCCCTCCTCAACTTCGTGGTCTTCGCCGTGGCCACCCTCTACCTCTCCGCGGCCATGGGCGGCGTCCTCTCCCTCATATCGCCGGTGGGGACCACCATGATGCTGGGCTTCATCGCCGCGTCGGCCGTCATGCTACTCCTCGTCGAGCCCTACCTCCGGCCCATAAGGAGGTGGAACTACTACGTCGCAGCGGCGGCGTCGGCCCCCGCCGTCCTCTCCATCGCCCACCCCGCCTTCGCCGTACTGGCCGCCGCCGTGGGCGCCGCATACGCCTACTGGTACCTCTCGGCGGCGAGGGAGGCCCGGGAGGAGCTGGACCTCGTCGCGTCGGGGAGGGTGCGCACCGGCGAGACGGACCTGGCGAAGGAGATGGCGGAGGTGGTGAGGGCGGTGAGGGAGTCCGGCGCCTTCGACCTCCAGGCCACGGCGGAGTTCCTCATGCGCATATGGCTGGCCTACCTCGACTCCGTGAGGAGGAGCGCCCTCGTGAGGGCCCTCGTGGTCGTCGCCACCTTCGCGATCTTCGCCGGGTCTATGTACGTCCTCGCCTCGCTGTTCGCCCCCTTCGCGAAGACGCCCGTGCCCCCCGTCCTCCCCCTGAAGATAGGCCAGCTCGACCCCAGGCCCGCCGTATACGTAGCCGCCCTCTCCGCCATGGTCATCGCCGGGAGGCTCACCGACAGCTACGCCGCCACCCCCGCCTACTCCCCCCTCGTCCTGGCCCTCCTCTTCTTCTGACGCGGGCGTACGCGCGCCGACGGCTACGGCCCGCGGCCGCGCGCAAGCCGCGCGGTAAAACCCGGTTTTTACCTCCGCAACCCCTCCGACCCGTGCGGGTTCAACCGAGACGGGGCGGCTGTTCGGGACATGGGGCGCTACTACTACGGCGGCAGCGGCGAGGTGTATAAGCAGAGGAGCTGGGGCGAGTTACTTGCGTTCGTCTCTGGCGTCGCGGTGGGCGCCGCGCTGGCGTACTTGCTGATGACGTCAGGAGGTAGCTACGGCTACTACGTATACCAGGGCGGTGTGTACATATCCATCCCCCAGTACTGGGGGAAGGTGGCGACGATTTGCGCGTCGGATGCGCCGCTTGAAGTACAAGGCGGAGACTGGCAAATCGCCGGAGTGTACGCGGCGTCGCAGACCTTCTACATACGGCGGTGCGCCCCCGTCTTCGCGCGCGGCGGCTCGGCGTCTATCGCCGTAGAGGTGCCCGCCTCTCTGTCCCCCCGGTAAACCCCCTTTTTTTCCCCGGGGGGCGTTCAACCCTGGGGAGGGGGTCCGCTCCTACATGCAGATCTGGCAAGCCGTGCTCCTGTTCGCAGTATCCGCGGCGCTGGCGGCGGTGGTGTACTCGACGCTAGGGCCGCTCCCCGGGGGCCCGTCGGCGCCCATGCCCTACGTCACCTTCGCCCCGGATTCCCTCGGCGTGAGGGTCTACGCCTGGGATGCCTCGGACGCCCCGGTGTCGCAGATCTACTACATCCGCAACGGCGCCGTCGAGAACGTGACCGCGGGCTACGGCTACGTGGGTAGGGCGGCGTGCGGAGACCGCGTGGAGCTCCTCTACCGCTACGGGGACGGGCGGGCGTTCTCCTACTCCGGCCGCGTCCTCTGCTCGCAGCCGCGTAAGGCGGCGCTGTCCAGAGACGTCGCCTACGACGCCGCGGCGGACGTGCTAGGCGTTGCCGTGGAGACTCTGAACTCCGGCGTCAGGCTATACTCGTTCATACAGTGCGCGGGCAACTACGACAGCCCGACGGCGCGCCTCCGCGTATACATAGCCGAGCCCGTGGCGGTCCTCCGCGGCGTGACGCTACAGACCCGCTACGGGACGTACTCCGCCTCGGCGTCTCTGGGCCGCCTCGGCTACTACACCGTGCTGACGATGAACGTAACGGGCGGCTACGGCGGCGGCAACCCCGCGTACGGCGATAAGGACGTCTACAACTACTACGCCCGCCTCCAGGTCGGCGTGAGGCCCAAGGCCGGGGTCGGCTCCGACTTCGACGCGTTTAGGAACGTCACCGCCGTCGCCACCGCTTTCTACAACTATACGGGGGATACGAAGGTGCTCTACGTCTACCTCAACGGCACGCTGGTGGGCACGTGTAAGTACCAGCTTAACGTCGTGGAGCAGAATCTGACCAGGTTCGACGTCAACATAACCGCGAAATCGGTGTACGGCGTCGTGGAGACGGTGTATTGTGGTTTCGACGGGCGCTTGTATAAGACCTCCGCGCTGTGGTACGGCGACGCGATGGTCAGCGTAACGATGGTCAACGGGACGTGTTCGGGCTCCGGTATGGGGTTCGTAATACGTGTCACGGATCCCCGAACTGGCAAGACCTATAATAAAACCGTTGACTTGCCTCCCCAGGTCGCCTTACCACTGATAATATCATTCAACAATGAGGCGTGGTACGCCAAGTCGCCCAACGGCACTTTGGGCGACTTCCTCTACACCCTCTACCAGAGGGACCCCACATTACCGGGGCGTCTCCTGTTCACGGGCGCCTACGTCAACGGCTCCGCCATCCTCCAGGAGGGCGACCCCTATAAGCGGAGCATGCGCACGCTGGTGGAGACCGTGCGGATCACGACGCAGAGCACCGGGGGGAGCACCAACATCGTCGAGGCGTCCCTCAGCGCGGTCGCGGTTCCGGGCTTCTGGTTCGGCGGCACCATGGGCATAGCGCCGTTCCGCACGGTAAACGCCACGAAACTCCCAACGTAAGCGCCAACAAACCTGGTCCTTTTTTCACCTCTCTACACCTTTGCGTATAAGCGGAGACCCACCGTTTTTCGGCGCGGGTTCGTAAAGGGCTTTTGGCGTAACTACGGCTCCCTAGGTAGGCGGGCCCCACCGCGGCTCTTATGAGATCAACCCCGCTCCCCCCTCCCGTCTCCGCGTGGAGCTCCCCCTCTACCTTGCCCTGGCGGCGGCCCTCCTGGCGGTGGCGGTGGGCGCGTACCTCTTCTGGGCGGCGCTCTCCCACGCCGCGGAGCCGCCCGACGAACCCTCGGTGACTTGCATGCTGGCCCGCAACGCCACGGCGCACAACGCCACCGCGTCCTACTGCGCCTACAACGGGACGCACGTGATATACCTCTCGCCGAGGTGAGACCGCTGGATAGGCCCCTCTTAGGCAACGGCGCGACGCAACCGCCGAGGTGACCCCGTCGCGGGTGATCAACCCGGTTTCCTACCGTCTTCCGCACATGCGTGGCGTCTCCACTTTCCCCATCGTCCTGGCGATCGTGACGGTGGCGGTCGCCGCTGGCGTCTACATAGCGCAGTGGTGGTGGGCGGCGGTCAAGGCGGCTGAGCTTGAGGCGAGGTGGGCGCAGAAGGTGGCGGAGTACAAGACGCTCTGCCTCTCGGCGCTGTCCGACGGCCAGTACGTAATCGTGGGGTCGTACCGCGGCACCAACTACACGGCGCCCAACTGCTACGTGTCGCCGAACATGGTCGTCGTGGCTGAGCTCAACAGGACGGAGTGGCGGTGACCGACGCCGTCCTCCTCTTCTTAGTGTCGGTGGCCCTCGCCGCGGCCCTCCTGACGGTGGCCTACGCCGCCTCGACCGCGCTGAGGGACGCCTCCCTCGACGTCGCCGAGTACGTGGCGCTGAGGAACGTCGCCCCGTACCTCATGCTAGACGCCGACAACGAGACGGTGCACCTCTGCGTAAACACCACCGCCCCCGTCTACTACGTCAGAAACGGCGCGGTGGTCCGCGCCGACAACGCAACCATGTGGCGCGACAGGAGGGGGAGGTGGCACACCAGCTGGGGCCCCCCGGACGCGGAGAGGGTCTTCTGCTCGCGCTACCTCGGCCCGTACCGCGTCGGCGACTCCGTCGCCTACCTCGTGGTGGGCGGCAGGGTGTCCCTCTGGCGCAACTACACCGTGGCGGCGGTCCCCCTGTCCGGGTAGTTCAACCCAGGTCGGCGGCCCTTACGCTCCGTGATCCGGGACCACGAGGTAGAGCTCTTCTACGAGGCGTGGCGGCAACTGCCCCGCGACGTGCTGGACTCGTGTCTGGCCAAGGCCTACGAGACCGGGGACATACTCACCGCCCACCTCTGCGCCGCGCGGCACGCCGAGCACCACAGGCCCGAGAAACCCGGCGCGCCCCAGGCCGCGCAACCGGCCCCGCGCGGGGAGGGGCGGCAGAGGCGCAGGATACGCCTCCCGTGGCAGGCGTACTCGCTGGCGGTCGCGGCGGCGTCCTCCGCGCTCCTCTGGGGCCCGCTAGTCGCGGCGCCCGCCGTCGCACTGCTTTACGCGAGATTTAGGAACACGGCGCCGTTCTGGCGGGAGGGCAACGCGGTCGTGTGGAGGTCGCCGGTGGGCGAGGTGAGGCTGAGGGCGTACGAGGTGCACTCGGTGTTCAGAGACGTCCACGGCATGGGGCCGCACGACTTCGCCAACGCGGTGAGGGCCTTCGCCCAGGCGGCCAGCGGCGTATACTACGACGGGAGGAGGGCGTACGTACTTCTGAGGGAGGACGCAGACGCCGAGGAGGCGAGGGCGGCGCTGAGGCGCATCGGCGTGGTTCTGGGCGGCGAGGCGGAGCCCCCGGTTCCGCCGAAGGCGCCGAGGGGGCCCTACCTGGCGCTGGCGCTCGCCCACCTCGCCCTCGCCGCGGTGAACCCCTTCGCGGTGGTGCCCGGCCTCCTCGCCCTGCTCCTCACGGTGGCGGACGACGGGGCCCGCGTCGAAAACGCCGTCTCGTCCAACCGCCTCCTCGCCGCCGCGCTGAGGTACGAGGAGCTCCACGCGATCGCCCGCACCTCCCAGCTGGTGGTGAGGAGGGCCCTCCTCCTGTGGGTGCCGTGGCACGAGTTCGCCGCTCTGCTCCACAAGGCCGCAGCGAGACAGGAGAGACTCGCCGCCATGTTCCAGTCCCTGTGGAGGTCGCTCAACGTACAGGTACTCCACACCACGAGGGAGAGGATGGCCGTCCGCGGGGAGCAGGCCTACGCCGCTACAGGGTTCGTGGAGGGGAAGTCGGCGGTGTTCTCCACCGGCGTGCCGAGGAACGTGGCGGCGCTCACCTTCGACCTCGCCGAGCTTACGCCGTTCTCGCTGATGCTCCTCCCCTTCGACTGCGGCCCCGGGGCGGTGCGCATAGGCGTAGACGACGCGGGGAGGGACGTCTGCTTCCGCCCCGAGGACCTGGAGTCGCCGCACATGACTGTCGTCGGCAAGACCGGCTCGGGGAAGACCACGTGGACCCAGGCGGTGGCGAGACAGCTGTCCCAGAGGGGCGTCCGCGTGGTCGCCATAGACCCCCACGGCCACTGGCGCGGCGAGAAGATTAACGCCAAGCTCTACGCCCCGCCGCTGGTGGTGGCCGAGGACGGGGTGGACTACCTCCTCGACGTGCTCCGCGCCGCTGGCGTCCAGGTCTTCGACGTGCACTACACCGTACTGCTCAACGCGGTGTCGAAGTGCGGCGGCTCCGTCCCCCTGGAGAGGCTCCCCGAGTGCCTCTCCAGGGTGAGGGACGTGACCACGGCGTGGGCCGTCGACGCCGTTTACGGCCGGCTGTTAGCGCTGGCGAAGGCGCAGAAGGCGAGGGTGCCGGAAGCCCCCGTGGTGGTGGTCCACACCGAGGGCGACACAACCCCGGGCGACGTCATGCGCCTCGTGGCGTGGCTGTACTACTTCATAGCCGAGGCCAAACGCGCCTGTCCCAACCCGCCGTGCCCCTACCGCCTTCTGCTAGCCATAGATGAGGGCCACGTATTGCTGAGTCTCTAAATCTTCGCCGTAATGTCCTATAGTCGTCAAGCTTTACAAAGTTTTATGGGCATACAACACGTGGCGGCGGTATGCGCCGAAGAGCCCAAGGCGACCCGTGGTGTAGGGTCTCGACGTTAGAAGCGTCTTGAAGACGCCGTCTTAAAGTAGACGCGGGGCGTAGGCGGTCGTGGAGAGTAGCTCGACCTAGGCAATTAAAAGTGGCGAAAAAAGGGGATTAGGCCTTTGCTCTCTCTCCAATCCACTTCTTTAGCGCCCAGTACAGTGGGACGCGGTCGGCCTCAGATATGAACCCGCACGAGCCGCAGAACGCGACGCCCTCTACGTCGCGCACCTCGGCGCCGCATCTGGGGCACTTCGACGCGGGTAGGTCCACGTAGCGCGCCAGCACGCCGTGCCACGCGGCTTTTCTCCTGACCCTCCTGGCCAGCTCCAGCAACCCCCTTGCGAGCACCCTCTCCCACTCATCCATCTGTCCATAGGCGGAGGAGTCGACGGAGGCGTGTATCCACACCTCTGCCTCGTGGCGGCGCGCCAGCTCCGCTATTTCGCCAGAAGCCTTCTCCACGAAGTCGCGGACTAAGTTCTCCGCCCTCTTTTCGTACCTCTTCCTCTTCTTCTTGGCGTTGCGGAGCTTCGGAGCTTGCGCGTAGGTCTGGGCCCGCTTCAGCGCCCTCCGCACCTTCTCGGCGGGCGCCTCGAACGCCTTCACCTCCTCGACGTAGCGGTCTACGACTCCCACGACGGCTCTGTGTCGGGCCGCGTCGACGACTACGACAACTAGCTTCTTCGGCCGTATGGGCTCTACCTCGCGTACGAACTTGAGCGCAACGTAGAGTCTGCTGTTGTCGGCCCACGCCTCGGCGTACGCCGGCTCGGCGCCCTCCTCCAGCCGCTGTCTGATGTACTTCACCTCGCCCTCGTTCAGTTTAACCGTAACGACGTGCCAGGGGGTCCACAGGCGGAGCTCGCCCGCGGATAGGTCCACCGCGGCTCCCTCGCCGCCGCACCCGCCGCCGTCGCACGCCCGTAGGCCGAACCTCGCGGCGTCTTCGCGGCCCCGGTAGTAGAACAAGGCGTTGTAGAAGTACGTCAGCCCTTGCATCTCCGCCAGCCCCCTGGCCACCTCCACGTAGCCGCCCGCCACCAGCTTGTTCAGATGTTTAACCTTCTTTAGCAATGTCACGATTGCGTTCCTGTCCTCTCCGGGGAGCTCGGACAGCCTTCTCACAACCCTCAGGATCCTGTACGACCTCATGGAAATGTGCAATTGCGAGGCACGGTTGAACCCACGCGCGTCCGCTGGCGGAGAAGAGCCGCATGCGCTATAGCCACCCGGAGCCGACTCCAACTCTTTACAGACATCGAAAGATAGAAAACTACATAAAGAACGGTATTCAACACTTTATAGGTAATAACGGCTGGCTCAACAAAGTAAAGCGCTGGGTTTGCGCCGTGGGAGTCATTGGAAAACCCGCCGTGAACGGCGTCGGCGCCGCTTAGACAGAGATTAGGTCAAGGTAGGTCTGTACGTTTTCGAGATTGAACTGTTCCGGGGCGTTGCGTCGCCATTTTGAACGGCTCTGCTGTCATGTGCGCGACATGTAGGTGGATTTTGTACTTTAATATTATGGACGTAATAATTACAGCCAACATAGCCCGACCCACCGCGCCCCGCTCTTTACGTACACTTGCAGGCGGAAAAAGGCGGAAATTCACCTGCACGTGCAGGTGGAAATGTGCCGAATTTCACCTGCACAGGTTTGTAAAGGGTGTCAACCAAGGGTAGAAACACTTGGCAACCGCGGCGGCGAGAGTGGGGACTGCGGCGCGGCGCCTCTCCGCCTCCCATAGAGCGGCCATTTACGAAAGGGCTGTGGCAACGAGAATCGGAGAAAAAGAGGGGGGTTCTGGAGAGTTTTTGGTCGTGGTGTTGGCTTGCGTGACGGCACTGGCCGTGGCAGAGGCAGAGAGTTTGGCTTTCTTCTCGTTCCACCACTTCAAAGCCCAGTGTATCGGCACCCTGTCTCTGTCCTCCTCGAAGCCGCATGCGGGACAGCGCATCCTCCGGCTTTCTAGCCCGACCAGCTTCGCACTGCACCTTGGGCACTTTGTCGAGGACAGCGTAACCCGCCTCGTTGGTACGCCATACCACGTGGCTTGTTCCTCTACGCGTTTTGCAAAGCGGCGCATCCCGGCGAGGAGCACCTTGGCGTGGGGTGGCAAAGTCCTGTACAGCTTTCTGACGGTTTCGTCAAACGGCGTGTCTATCCAAATCTCGGCCTCGTGTTTACGCGCCATCTCGACTACTTCGTGGGCTGTCTTGTTGACGAAGTCTCTGACGATGTTGTACGCCTTTTTCGTAAACTTCTTCGCTTTCCTCTCGGCGTTGCGGCTTTTCTTCAGAAGGTTGTTAAATCTCTTCCAGACCCTTGCCCGCTCCAGCGTCGCGTAGACCCTTTCAACTGGCGCCTTGTATTCCCTCACCTCCTCTACTCCGTTTTCGCCCACGAGAGCGACTGTAAAGCCGTGGTGAAGGGCGTTGACGTCCACCACGATGAGTTTCTTCGGCCGTATCAGCTCTACGTCGCGTCTGAACGAGAGGGCGATGTAGAGGTATTCCCCATCGACCCAAGCCTCGGCGAAAGTCAACCTACCACCCTCCTCCAACCTCTGGCGGATGTACCTGACCTCCTTCCTGTTAAGCTTTATCACGATGGCGTATCCAGGGATAATCCTTCTTAGACGTAATTCGCCTTTGGGCAAGTCGATAAAGACACCTTTGCTTCTATCGCGTTCTTTGTCAACACGCACCTGACAATCGAACTTCGCATGCCCATTGTTGTGGTCCTTAAAGTACATTAATTCGTTGTAGAAGTATTTCAGCCCTCTCACCTCCGCAATGGCCCTTGTTACCTCGGCATAACCGCTTTTAATCAGCTTGCTTAATGCTTTGACTCCCTTCAGCACGGAGACTAGCGCTTTTCTCTCCTCCTCGGCGAAGTCAGCTAGCGGACGCCTTATCTTCAGAGTCCTGTACCTCATGGGAATATATGGATACGAGCTAAGTTGAATACTTTTTGTTGACTTACCGTTTTGACAAACGTCGAACCCTTGAAAACTTTGTAAAGCGTTGCTTTCGAGCCTAAATAGCACTCAATGGCGGGCTCGACTGTGTAAAGCACTGAGTCAATATTGTGAGAAGTATTGAAAAACTCGCCGTAAACAGCGTCGGCGATGCTTAGACAAAGATTACATCATATATCAAACAACTTTTATACATTTTCGAGATTGAACTGGTACAGGACACCGTAGTTTTGGTTGAACGAGCAACGGGGGAACAAGAGACGTCGTGGTGACTCGGTAGTGTTCTATCTTTTTTCGAAAAGCAAGAAGGGGTCAGATCTCTCTCCAAAGGCGTAGGAACTCCTCGGGGCACTCCACAGCTCTCAGCTCCCCCTCGTTCTCCTCTACGCAGACCCCCACCACGTATCCCTCCGCCGCCTTTCTCCCCGTCGTTACGTTGAAAATCTCGAAGCGGTACCGCACGGCCCTCCTCCTCACCTCGTCGGCCCATATCCTCACAGCCACCTCGTCGCCCCTCCTCAGAGGGGAGAGAAACGAGGCGAAGACCTCCCGCCGGGGCAACCTGCCGTGTACTTGTAGCAGACCGCGGCTTGCGTAGAAGTCCTCCTCTGCCTGCTCGACGAGGGCGAGGACTCTTGAGAAGTGGGCAATCCCCGCGGCGTCTGTGTGGTGCCAGTACACCCTATACCTCGCCTCGAAGGGCATGTCTACGACAATTCACATTTTAATATCTTCCAAGGGGGGCCTGTGAAGTCTCAGACGCACGTGTGGTTTAGCCTAGGTACGTCGTTTTACCCCCTCGCCCACCTCGTCGGGCTGACGCCGGCTCTTATACTCGCGGCGGCGCTCTCGGCGGTGGTCAACTTTTTAATCGACGCGCTGGGCCACGAGAGGCGCGGTGGGGTGCCGCGGAGGACCCCCGCGACTCACGACCCCGTAAACGCGGCGGCTCTGGGCGCGGCAACGGGCGGCCTGGTGGGGTGGGCCCTTGGCTACTGGTTTGGCCCCCACATCGCCGTACACGGCGTCTGGGCTGGGGCGTACGTCGCCTTGGGCCACCTCCTCCTAGACCTCTTCACAGGCCACGGCATATACATACGCAGAGGGGGGAGGTACAGGAGGGTGGCAAAAGGCAGGCTGAGATACGACGACAAGCTGGCAAACACGCTGGCATCTCTCCTCGGCGTTGTGCTGTTCTTATACGCCCTTGTGAAAAGTTTTTAACCCGCACAGCCGGTAGGTATGTGAACAGCCTATTCGCCTTGGGCTTAGCGCTTATTTTCGCCGGAGTGGCGTTGCTTGTGGCTACGCCGCTGTTGGCCCAGGCTGGGAAGTCGGCGGCGGTAGGCGGCGCGGCGGTGGGGTGCGTAGTGGTGTTTTTCGTGCCGATATGCTTCGGCGCGGGGAACGAGCCGTATTTTACGCTGGCGGCGGCGTTGCTAATGGCGGCGGCCGCCTTCCTAGGCGTGTTGCAGTGGTTGCTTTGGAAGAGAAGCCGCCAGGAGCAACAGGAGTAGGGCCATAGCGGTGAGGGCCAGCGCCATGGCCACAAAAGCGGCGCGTCTGCTGGTCCCCAGCACTATCGGCACAGGGCCTATCATCACCACGGCGCCTGCCTCCGCCCTGCCCTCGCCCGAGCGCAACGCATGTAGCAAGACAGAGAGTACTATGAAAAACAGGCCGGCGAGTATTAGAAGAATCGCAATGGCGAATACCTCCACCATAGAAAGACATATATATAGAGATATAAACTTAACGCGGTGTATATTAAAAACCGGGGGGAGCTCCCCAGAGGCGACCCCTACGACGTTATACTAGACGCGCTAGAAGCCGCGCTAGACGCCGCAGATCCCTACAAGGCGGTTGCCTCCGCCTTGGCTAGAGAGGGCGGCGAGTTTAAAAAGTTCGCCGGGGTACACGTGGTTGGGTTCGGCAAGGCCTCTGTAAAAATGGCCAAGGCCGCCGTGGACGCGCTCGGCGGCTTGGTGAGAGGCGGCGTGGTGATCAGCCCCGAGGGGGAGGGCTCCGTGGGGCCCGTGAGGGTGCTAAAAGGCGACCACCCCGTCCCCGGCCGCAACACGCTCAAGTCGTCGCAGGAGTTGTTGGAATACCTCGAGGAGGTGGGGGAGGGAGACGCCCTGCTGGTCTTAGTGTCTGGCGGCGGCTCTGCGCTCTTCGAAGCGCCGGAGGAAGGCGTCTCCCTCGAGGAGGTGGGCCGAATTTCGCTTCAGCTTATGAAAAGGGGGGCCGACATAGTGGAACTAAACGCCGTTAGGAAGAGGCTGTCCAGGGTTAAGGGGGGCAAGTTGTTAAAAATGGTAAAGGCGCGTTACGTGCTTTCGCTAGTCATAAGCGACGTGGTGGGCGACAGGCTGGACACAATTGCCTCCGGCCCAACCGCCCCCGACTACACCACCACCGACTACGCTGTGGCCGTGTTGAAGAAGTACAAGATGTGGGACGAGCTTCCACCCCACGTAAAAGAGGCAGTCCTGAGGGGAGACACGCTGAAGCCGGGAGACCCCCACTTCAACAAGGTGAAGAACGTCGTGGTGGCCAGCAACTTGCAGTCGCTGAGGCGGGCGGAGGAGGTGCTGAGGTCTAGGTACAACACCCTCCTCCTCACGGCCATGTTAGAAGGCGAGGCGCGCGAGGCCGGCAGAGTGCTGGCCTCAGTGGCAAAGGGCGTCGCGCACCACTCCACGCCGGTGCCCAGGCCCGCCGCGATACTGGCGGGGGGCGAGACAGTGGTGACGGTGAGGGGGAGCGGGGTTGGCGGGAGGAACCAAGAGCTGTGCCTCTCCTTCGCCGTGGCCGTGAAGGGCTACGACATATACGCCGCCTGTCTGGGGACCGACGGCGTGGACGGCAACAGCCCGGCGGCGGGGGCTATAGTAGACGGAGCCATGGCCTCGGCCGCCGACCCCCTTCCGTATTTAGAAAACAACGACAGCTACACTTTTTTCAAGGCCCTCAACAGGGCGATATACACAGGCTACACAGGTACGAACGTAAACGATGTCTTTATAGCAGTAGTAAAATGAGGGAGGCCGCGGCTCCGAGGACGTGGGCCACAGTGCAGTACAGACAGAACGCCCTGAGCTTCGCTTCAAGTGCCACGAGCGCCGCGACGCCGGCTAGGCCAAGATAGGCCCAGGCGGCCCCCACGCCTAGGTAGTAGGCGGGGACCACGCCGGCGAACCACAGGGCGCCGACGTACTCCAAAGGAACGCCGAAAGGCCTCGCGTAGGGAGAGGCGAGAACCACCTCGCAGCCCGCAAGGCGGGACTTCCTACACACCCCCTCCGGCTTGAAAAATATGGTGTAGACCACTCCCAACACGCTGAGTGCTATTAACAACAGTAGTTTAAACACGAAAGGAGAAAAAACGGGGGGTTTATTTCTTACTGGGCAAAATTTTCACCCAGCCGGCACTACCACCTTTCCGTACCAGGGGCTCCACCTAAGCCACCTCGGGATGTGGGCAAAGGTGACGTTTACTCCTAGAAACAGAGCTATTGCAGCCGCCGCTATTAACAAGACGATAATCAGATAGGCGGCGGGTCTGCCGCCCCTGCCTACTGCTAGTAGCGGGCTCAGCAAGCCGGCCAGCCCTATGAGTACGTACATAGCCGCGGCGACCTCCGGCTCTTGTGTCAAGTGGAAGTAGGCAATTGCGACGCCGTATACAAAAATTGGCAGCGAAAGGCCCGCGTAGGCGTAGAACAAGACTCTTTGGACGTGTCCAAACCAGCTGGCCAGCCCTAGGGATATTAAGACCACTCCGAACAGCGGCCAGGCGTCTGAGTATAAGATGTTATACGGGCCCGGGAAGGGCCAGGTGGCAGTGGCCCATATTCCGGTGGCTAGGATGTATAAGCCCAGTGGAATGGCGCCCATTGAGAAGGCCTTGTTAAAAGACGGGTCTGGCTGCTTCACGTAGTTTCTATATACCCAGTACGCTATCAACAGAAGCGAGACGCCGAGTATTTGAAGCCACAGGTCGAGGGGGTCTATAAACAGTGTTACCTGTTGTTGCTGGGCTTGTAGCTCCATGTGATGCAGTTTTTCATGAACATAAAAAATTTGTTATGATAGATGTACATAGTTATCCAACTGTTGTACATTTTGTGCGATTAGGCAGAAAAGGCGTTAAGAGTGGAAAATGTGCTAAATTTGCACATCTATATAGACAAGGCTGGGATGGCTTGATGTCCTATGGTTGCTAGGATTTATATATATTGACGTTCGGCTCTGTGTGGATTTAGCCGACGTTTTGCTGAGGGCGGCCACCGTTTTCGTCTCCGTCGTCGCGGGGCTCTACGCGGCGCGCTACTTGTTGTGGAGAATTGAGAAATTGGCGGCGCCCCTGTCCAAGAGGACGGGGATTCCGGCCAGCTTGATAGCCCTTTCTACTGTAGACGCCCGGACTCCGCACGCCGTCTTGGCCCAATTGCTGAGGGAGGGGGCGGTGGAGTTTAGACACGTCTTGCAGTTCACCTTTGCCACTTGGCCGATCAGAGTGGTGTTGATGCACCTGCGCATAGGGGTTATACCGGTGGCCCTCGGAGCCCTCGGGCTCCTAGGCGCCGTCTACCTACTTATCGTGTACCTTTCCTCGCTACTCGGCTTTTTCATAGCTGTCCGCGTCAAGGCGGCTTGGCCCGACGTGGCCGCCTCTGCCAGGAGGATCGCCTCTATAAACGTGTGGAGACAAGCCGCCTCCATTACTCTGAAGTACCTGGCGGTGGAGGCGGTCTTGTTAGCCTTAGAGGCCGCCGGGCTTAGAATGAGACTCGACTGGCTTCCTTTGCCTCCCGAGGCGGTGGCGGTTGCGTCTGTGGCGGCGGTGAGGCCTACCTATGGAATAATGGCCGCGGCGCCGCTGTACCACACGGGCCGCGTCGGGGCGGTCGACATTTTGATCGCGCTTTTGGCGGGGAGAGTGGCGTACATGACGGTGTACGAGTTCCCCCGCTCGGCGGTGCAGTTCTACGCGTCGATCTACCCGCCGGGAGTCGCGGGCCGCATAACTGCGTACACCGCCGCGGTTATGTACGCCACCGCGCTTCCTGCGCTGGCTGTGTTAAGCTTGGTCAAGTTTTTTGTGCATTAACGCCGCGCGCTCCATTAACACTATTTACGCATATCCCATTTAACATAGTTAATTGCCACCTCGATATACCCTATTATTATTAACGTCGTTAAAGGGAAGTCCACTATTATCATTTTAACGAAGTTAATAGTTAAAAATTCTCTTCGAGAATGGGGTCATGTACCTAAGAATAGACCGGCTCCAAATAGAGCTACCAGCTCCCACAGAGCCAGACCCAAATGCGGCGGCCGCAGTTCAGGAATTACTAGGCGGAAGGTTTGGAGAAATGTCGACGCTTATGACGTATACGTACCAATCTTTTAACTACCGCCTGCACCGCAACCCGGCCATAAAGCCGTTCAGAGACCTGGTGTCAAACATAGCCACCGAAGAGCTGGGCCACATAGAGCTCGTAAGCGCAGTGGTCAACGCGCTCTACGTCGGCTCTACTAAATATGCCCCGCCTGAGCAAGCGCCCCTAAAGCCGCTAAAAGACGTTAGGAACACCTACCACGTAATTAACACCGGCCTAACCGCCTTCCCAATGGACTCACACGGGAACCCGTGGAGAGGAGACTACATCTTTGTCAGCGGCGTGTTAGAAATAGACCTGTTGTTTAACTTCTTCCTAGAGGTGGGAGCTAGGCTTGCCAAAATGAGGGTCTACGAGATGACTGACAACCCGGTGGCGAGGGAGATGATCGGCTACTTGTTGGTCAGGGGTGGAGTACACGCCATGGCGTACGGCAAGGCGCTGGAGGCGCTCACCGGCGTGGAGGTTTGGAGAATGCTACCTCTGCCTAGGATTGACAACTCAAAATTCCCAGAGGCGGCTAAGTATGAAAAAAAGGGCGTCCACAGGACTTTGTACAGGTTCAGCCCCTCTGACTACAAAGACATTGAGTTAATATGGCGGGGAACCCATCCGCAAGACGGCCAGCCGTTGGTAGTACACGACGGGCCGCCTCCCGGCGGCGAGTACAAAGAACTCCCGGAGGTGCCTGAGGAGTTCGCGCCGGGGCTTTATAAAGACGACTTTGTAAGAATTGCGAAAAGACTTGGAATAAACTTATAAGTCATAAAATTTAAAATTAAGTATTTTTTCATTTCTATGGGTTTAGAATTCACTGGTTCAGTTAATAAAGATGAAATAGTAAAAAGGCTCCTCTCGGCATATGCCGACGAGTGGATTGCGGCTTACTACTACACGCTGACCGCCTATGCTATTAAAGGGCCGTTGTCGGAAGAGATAGCAGAACACTTTCTAGAAGAGGCGCGGGAGGAGATTGAAAAACATGCAAAAATGATAGCAGACAGACTTCAAGACTTTGACGTAGACCCGCCAAGGGACTTTGCAAAGCTTTGGGAAATATCTGGTTGTAAATACCCGCCGCTACCAGAAGATCCATACGACATAGACGCGTGGGTAGAGGTTGCTGTGAAGGCCGAGGAGTGCGCAATTCAGGCTTACAGAGATTTGTATAAGTTGACACACGGCGTTGACCCCGTCACGGAAGAGCTGGCAGAAGAAATACTTGCAGATGAGGTGAATCACAGAACTTCGTTAAAGAATTTGCTAAGCAAAAAACGATAATAACTAGGTTTTTCCCCTCTTCATGCACGTATCAGAAGAGGGAGACTTTTTCGTAGCTAAGCCCCCCGGGGAGGTCGTGGGGCTTTTAAAAAACCCCGAGCTCGTGGCTAAGCTGATACCCGGGGTGGGGGCCGTTTCTAAGTCGGGCGACGAGTACGTGGGGGAGGCGGCGGTGAAGCTGGGCCACCTCTCTGGCAAGATGGCCGTCAGGTTTAGGTACGCCAAGGTGAGCGACGACGGGGTGGAGGTGGTGGGCAGGGCCACCGGCTTGCAGACCACCGCGGACTTTACCATATCTGTAAAGGCCGAGCCCAAGGACGGCGGCTCTTTGGTGAGGTGGAGGTTTGAGGGCGAGGCCAGGGGCCTAATCGCCTCGCTGGCTCCGTCTATCGTCCAGAGCGCGTTGAAAAAAATGGCGTCTGAGGCGGCCCAAAACTTAGCCAAGGCGCTGGGGCAATGAGGGGGTACTACCACAGCCCGGCTATCTACGGCGACGAGGTTGCCTTCGTCACTGAAGACGACTTGTGGAAGTGGAGCGGCGGCAGGGGGGTCAGGCTGACCTCCGACTTCGGAGTGGTGCTTACGCCGAGGTATTTGCCAGACGGCAGGTGGATAGCATTTACTAGGCTCCAGCAGACTGACCAAGGCACCACCGCCGACGTGTACGTAATACCCTCCGAGGGAGGCGAGCCTAGGAGGTTGACCTACTTCGGCACCCCCACCACCCGCGTCGCCGGCTGGACTCCGGACGGTAGAGTGTTGGTATACAGCGACTTCAAGGCGCCGTTTCCACAGTGGCGCGAGCTCTATGCAGTCTCGCTAGACGGCGTATACCAGCGGCTCAACCTCGGCCCGGCCTCCGCGCTGGTCTACGGAGACGGCGGGGTGGTCGTCCTCGGCAGGAACACCTACGACCTTCCCTACTGGAAGAGGTACAGAGGCGGCGCGCGGGGCGTCTTGTGGATAAGCAGAGACGGGGGGAGGACCTTTGAAAAATTCCTCGACTTGCCGGGGCACATAACCTCCCCCATGTACGTCCGCGGAAGGGTGTACTTCGTGTCTGACCACGAGGGGGTGGCGAACCTCTACTCCGTCGACCTGCGGGGAGGCGACCTGAGGAGACACACCAACTTCTCCCACTTCTACGTTAGGAACGCCAACAGCGACGGGAGGAGGATCGTGTTCCAGGCGGGGGGCGATATTTACATATACGACCCCACGTCAGACGCCGTTGTTAAGCTAGACATCGACCTCCCCCTGTCGAGGAAGGCTAAGATGGGCAAGTTCGTAGAGGCCGCCAAGTTTTTGGAATACTTCGCCGCCGCCTCTGGGGAATACGTGGCCTTGGTGGCCAGGGGGCAGTTTTTCTTAATGCCCGCGTGGGAGGGGCCGGTCGTGCGGCTGGGGGCCGCGGGGACGAGGTATAAACACGTGTCCACAGACGGGGAGAGGGTCGCCGTGGCCACTTACGACGGGGCCTTGGAGATATACTGCCTAGACGGCACGTTGATTAAGAGAATCGAGCCCTCCTTAGGGCTCGTCGAAGGCCTCGCCCTCAAGTACCCCAAGGTGGCGGTGGGCAACAACAGAGGGGAGCTGTGGGTAATAGACGTGGAGACCGGAGCCAAGGCCTTGGTGGACAAGAGCGACTACGGCCTCATAACTGAGCTGTCTTGGCATCCCTCTGGCAAGTGGCTGGCCTATGCCAAGCCTGCCGGCGCGTATACTCAAAACATCCGGATCTACGGCGTTGACGACGGCAAGGCATACGACGTGACGCCGCCCACCGGGTACGACTACTCCCCCTATTTCGACCCAGAGGGGAGGTACCTCTACTTCTTGTCGAGGAGGGCTCTAAACCCAGCCTTCGACCCCGTGCAGTTTAGCTACGTCTTTGCAAAATACTCAAAGCCCTACCTGGCGGTGCTCAAGGCGGGAGAGCCCTCGCCATTTGTCCAGTACAAAAAGAGTGAGAGACAGGAGGCAGTAGACGTCGATGGGATCCAGTTCAGAGTTGAGCCTTTTCCAGTGGAGGAGGGCCTATACGCCACTGTGGTGGGGCTCAAGGGGGGGAAGGTGGCTTGGCTGAAGTACGAGGTGGAGGGGGCGTTGAGGTACTACCTGTGGGGGACCCAGGAGAGGAGGGGGGCAGTTGAGGTGTACGACTTGGAGACTAAGCAGAGAGACCAACTTCTGTCGGGAGTGTCGGCGGTTAAGGCGACGCCAGACGGCAAGTACGTCCTCGTCAAAGAGGAGAACAGGCTGAGGCTGGTGGACGTAGAGAAGAAGCCCGACTTGCAGTCAAAGGAGCCCGGCAGAAAGAGCGGCGTGCTGGACCTCGCCCGCGTCAAGGTCTACGTAGACCCCACGTCGGAGTGGAGGCAGATGTTTAAAGAGGCTTGGCTTTTGATGAGAGAGAACTACTGGAGGAGCGACATGAACGGCGTGGACTGGGACGCCGTTTATAAAAAATACGAGCCCCTCCTCGAAAGAGTGGGGACTCGCTACGAGCTCAGCGACTTGATTAACGAGATGCAAGGCGAGCTTGGCACCAGCCATGCCTACGAGATAGTCCCCGACTTCGAGGTGGACAAGCCCTACTTAATTGGCGGGCTCGGCGCCGAGTTCCGCTGGGACGGAACGTGTTGGAGAATTGCAAAGATATTTGTCGGCGACCCCGCCAACGAGAACGAGAGGTCTCCACTGCTGGCCCCCGGCGTGGACGTAAAAGAAGGCGACTGCGTCTTGTCTATCGCCGGCGTTAAGCTGGGCCCGGGCACGCCTCCCGAATTCGCCTTGCTTAACAGGACCAGCGACGTGGTACAGATCGAGGTGTTACGAGACGGCGAGGTGAAAAACTACGTGGTGAAGACTGTGAGAGACGAGAGGTTCCTCGTGTATAGAGACTGGGTTGAGAAAAACCGGCGCTACGTACACGAGAAGACCGGGGGAGCCGTGGGGTACGTCCACATACCGGACATGGGACCCGCCGGATATGCGGAGTTCTTCAAGTCTCTCAACGCAGAGGGGGACAAGAGGGCGTTTATAATCGACGTAAGGTACAACAGAGGCGGCCACACGTCGGGCATGTTAATACAGAGGCTGGCGGTTGGCCTGCTCGGCTTCTTCCACACCCGCCACTTCAAGCCGGTGCCGTACCCGGAGAAGGTGCTCCCCCGCGCCTTGGTGTTGGTGACAAACGAACACGCGGGGTCCGACGGTGACATTTTTACCTACGACTTCAAGCGGCTACGCCTAGGCCCCGTGGTAGGCAAACGCACGTGGGGCGGAACCATCGGCATAGATACTAGATACAAGCTAGTAGACGGCACGATAGTTACACAGCCTAAATACGCCTTCTGGACAGACGACTTAGGCGTGGGGATAGAGGGACGCGGCGTGGAGCCAGACTTCGAGGTAGAAATCGCCCCACAGGACTACAGAGAAGGAGGAGACCCACAGCTAGACAAGGCCATAGAACTTATAATAGAAAATAAATCTAACTAAAATTTTCATTTAAAGTTAATAATGAAAACAATATAATCTAATATGTGAAAGAAAAGGTGGAGTAATATTTAAATAATAGCCGAATTAAAGATTTTATGACTACAAAAGGTCTGTCCCGAACAGCCGCCATAGGCCTCCTCGTCGCCATTGTGATAATAGCCCTCGCCGCTGTGTTCTTCGCCACTCAGCAACAACAACCCAGGCCTACAAGCCCCGCCACCACGCCTGCCACCACCACGGCCACAACCACCCCCACAACGACCAGACCAAGTCCCACAACAACAACTCCACCGCCTGTCACGACGACAACTACACCGACGACCACCACTACTACGACACCGGCGCCGACTGTTCAGAAAGTATTTCATAAGAACATAGTATATGTAATTAACAACGACGCCACTGCCCGTATTCAGATGTACAAGACAGGCACAGTGGACATCGCCGCCATACCTCTCGACAGGCTGAACGAGGTGGTAGGCACTAAGTTGGGGAACTACCAGATAGAGTTGAGAGAGGACCCCAATCTCCTCACCTTGACAATTGAATATATTGTGTTAAACGCCAACAAGGCGCCGTTTAATAACAGCCTCGTACGCCAAGCCCTAGCCTACGCAGTGCCTTACGACACTATCCTCAACAGAGTTTACGCCAACAGATATGTGCGCCTTTACGGCGTGATTCCTAAGGGGTTGCCGGGCTACACAGACTACGGCATTACTAAATATACGTACAACTTGACTAAGGCGAGAGAACTTATAAGGAAGAGCGGGATTGACCCAACTAAGTACACCATCGTCATCGACTACAACTTAGGCAACGACCAGAGGGCTCAGACCGCCGCCTTGTTGGCCAACACCTGGGGCCAGCTTGGCTTTAAGGTCACTGTAGAGCCTCTGAACTGGCCTACCTTGTTAAGCAAGACTGAGCACGGCGACTTTGACGTGTACATAATAGGCTGGTTGCCCGACTACCTAGATCCCGACGACTACGCGTCGCCTCTGTTCTACGGAGGCACTAAGTTCAGCTCCCTAGAAGTCGCAGAGGTTAAGTCTCCTTCAGACGTGTCTTCCATGTTGTCTAAAGCGGTCGTATACGACACAGGCGACGCCGTAGTCGTGGTGGGTCCAAAGGGCACCGGAGCCGCCGTCAACGTGCCGTCTGGCAAGAAGATCTACGTAGTGCAATATGTGGTTGATACACAAGCCACCAAGCCCGTCAGCGAGAGCACGGGCTTTGTGGACATAAACCCTGCGTTTTATAGAAACTACGACGTAGACGCCCTCATAGTGGCTGCGAGGACGCACTTTGACCCTCAGCTTAGGGAGACTTTGTACAAGGCCATCTCTATTGCTAGCAACCAAGACCCCGCTATAATATGGCTAGGCCAGGCCAAGTTCTTTATGCACCAGTGGAGCTGGGTGAAAGACCGCTACTACACCCCGTTGGAGCTTGAGAGATACGACTTGCTGTGGGAGACCTCCGATGCCGCTACTGTTAATCTAGGTATTAAGGATTACAAGAACGGGCCCGACACCTTGGCCATCGCCACGATTGGCTGGCCTCAGAGCTTCGACCCCGCGGCGAGCTACGAGTCGTTTGGCTGGGAGGTCTTTACGCAGATCGGCACGCCGTTGGTGGTCTTCTGGAGAGATAACACAGAGTACGTAGTGCCCGCCGGCGCCGTGGCTTGGGCGCACGACCAAGACGGCACCACTTGGTATTTTGTAATTAGAGGCGGCATGAAGGCCTACGACCCGTGGAATAACAAGGTGTACAACATATCTGCAGTAGACGTCTTGTTTACACTTTGGAGAATTGCCAGGCTGTCGCTAGACCCGAGCTGGATGATCACCACGTACTTCGACGTCAACGCCAGCTCTGTGCTCACAGAGGCCGAGTTTAGACAAGTGCTGGCTAACGGCCTCTACACCGAGTACGCTGGCAAGAGCTACACTGTGAAGAGCTGGGACGAGCTTATGAAGGTGTTTGGCTACTCTGGCCCCACCGCCGGCGTGGTCAAGGTGCAACTCACACAGCCTTATCCGGCTATTCTGCCCATATTGGCGGCGCCGTTCACCATGATTGTGTCGATGCAGTACGCCCTCGGCGACAAGTACCAACAGGCATTGGCCGACTCTAACAACGGGAAGAACCCGTCTGCCTGGGCGAAATACGTAGTGCCGGGCGAGGACGACGCCACTCACAAGCTACTGCACGAGAAGCCGATCTCCACTGGGCCGTACTACGTGGCTGACTACCAGCAGGACTCGTACATCGTGCTTAGGTACAACCCCTACTACTGGAACGCCACTCTGTGGCAACAGTTGTACGGATTTAAACCATAACCTTTTTTCTAGACATGTCTTCCTTTAGGAGGTTTTTACTCCGCCGTCTCCTCACCTTCCTGCCCACTATATTCGGCGTCGTGTTTATCACATATCTCATCGCCTACGCAATTCCGGCGGATCCAGTAAGGGCGTGGGCCGGCGGGGAGAAGGCTAAGCCTGAGGTGATTGAGAAGCTCCGACAGTACTACTACTTCGACCGCCCCTGGTACGAACAATTTTATTACTTCTTGGTAAGGCTCTTCGACGGCACTTTAATCAGCCCCCGCACTGGCAACAGCGTGTTTGCCGACATAGCCGCCCGCTTCTCCGTGACGCTTCAACTTACTTTATTTTCGATATTCTTCGCCATTTTGATAGGGCTACCGCTGGGTCTGCTAGCCGCGTATAAGAGAGATACTAAGATAGACGCCGCCGTCCGCATTTTTGCCCTAATCGGCGTCTCGATGCCCGCCTTCCTCTTGGCGTACATACTTATCTTAGTCTTTTTTACACAGTTCAAAGCCATAACCCTCGCCGGGGTCCCCACCTCAAAATCTGTGGTCACGGGCGTCCCCCTAATAGACGCGCTTATTACCGGCGACTTCGAGTTGCTGGGTCAGATCGTTGGCAGATACTGGTTGCCGGGGTTTGTGCTGGGGTTCTCCGGCGCTGGCATAATTGCGAGGTTTGTTAGAAACTCAACGGTGGAGGCACTGGGGTCTGACTTTGTGGAGTATCTACATGCCAAAGGCGTCCCAGTCAATTGGGTCAGGCGGCACGTTTTTAAAAACTCCCTAGTGCCCATCGTGACTATCATCGGGCTAGAGTTTGGCGCCTCGCTTAGCGGCGCGCCCATAACAGAGACGATTTTTGGACTGCCCGGCTTAGGCGCCTACGCGGTGCAGTCGATATACTACCTAGACTTCCCGGCTATAATAGGCACCACTTTCGTCTTTGCCGTGATTTACGTGGTGACGAACTTCGTAGTGGACGTGTTGTACGCGTTTATCGACCCTAGGGTGAGGTATTGATATGAAGGCCCTCGACAAACTAGCAGACGGCCTCATATGGCTCTTAGTAAAAGCCATTTCACTAGTGAGAAAAGACTGGTACGCCAAGAACAGGTCCAGAGTGGAGGAGTGGCGCCTTACTCTATA